>UQJE01000003.1 GCA_900541345.1 uncultured Blautia sp. | reverse complement strand
CGATTCTCTCATCCCCTGCTCGAAACCCTCGAAAATAAAGGCTTTTGCACCTTTTCAACTTCGAGGGTAATCATAGGAGTAATCAAAGAAATACTATATGAGTCTATTACAATGGATTCTATAGTATTTTTTTGTTCAAAAACAAAGCTGTCAAGAAAAAAACTGCCGGCAAAATATGCCGGCAGAAAAAATATACTTTTTATTATGCAGAAGCTTCCTCTGCTTTTTCAACTTCAGCAATTGCCTGTTTTCTCATCGGAATACGGCAGTTTTTGTTGTTACCAAATTCTACGATTACGTCTTCTTCTGTCATGTCAATGACAACTCCATAAAAGCCGCTTGTTGTAACAACGCTGTCACCAACTTCCATTGCGCTTAACATAGCTGCAAGTCTCTTCTGCTCTTTTTTCTGAGGACGAATCATCAGGAAGTACATAATTCCAAAGAGAATTACCATCCAGATAATCGTAACTCCAAGACCCATTCCGCTCTGTGCGTCCATTTTAATTCCTCCTAATTGCCTTAATGATTCTATGCCTTTTCTTCAGGGCACTAGAACATATCATACACAAAAATCTGATTTTCTTCAAGTGCTTTTGCTATTTTTCCCAACATTTCTTTTTTATCTGTTGCTGTTTATTTTTCCTTCCTCAAAACCGGCAAGACGCATTTTCTTATATTCTGCAAAATTACCATTATCAAGGGCATCCCTGATCTCTTCCATCATGTGGTTATAGAAATACAGGTTATGAAGAACACAAAGACGCATTCCCAGCATTTCTTTCGCTTTTAAAAGATGACGAATATAAGCTCTGCTGTAATGACGGCAGGCAGGACACTGACATCCCTCTTCAATTGGCCTTGTATCCAACTCATACTTTGCGTTAAAAAGATTCATTTTTCCATGATTTGTATAAACGTGTCCGTGACGTCCGTTTCTGCTTGGATATACACAGTCAAAGAAGTCCACTCCTCTTTCTACAGCCTCCAAAATATTTGCAGGAGTTCCCACACCCATAAGATACGTCGGCTTATTCTGTGGAAGATGCGGCACAACCTCATCTAAAATATGATACATTTCCGCATGCGTTTCTCCTACTGCAAGACCGCCTATTGCATATCCGTCTAAATCCATTTTGGAAATTGTCTCTGCATGAGCAATACGAATATCTTCATAAATCGCTCCCTGGTTAATTCCAAAAAGAAGCTGCTCTTTATTAATGGTATCCGGAAGACTGTTTAAGCGAGCCATCTCTTCTTTACATCTTGCAAGCCATCTCGTAGTTCTGTCCACTGATTTCTGCACATAATCCCTGTCAGCCACAGAGCTTGGACATTCATCAAATGCCATTGCGATTGTAGATGCAAGATTAGACTGGATCTGCATACTTTCCTCAGGTCCCATAAAAATTTTATGTCCGTCAATGTGAGAACGGAAATATACGCCTTCTTCTTTGATTTTTCGAAGTCCGGACAGGGAAAATACCTGGAATCCGCCGGAATCTGTAAGTATCGGTCTGTCCCAGACCATAAATTTGTGAAGACCTCCAAGCTGTTTTACAATTTTATCTCCGGGACGCACATGAAGGTGATATGTGTTAGAAAGCTCCACCTGTGTTCCAATATCGTAAAGGTCCATTGTGGAAACTGCTCCCTTAATCGCCCCGATGGTTCCCACATTCATAAAAACAGGAGTCTGAATCGTTCCATGTACTGTATGGAACTCCGCCCGCTTTGCTCTTCCTTCTGTTTTCAGGATTTTATATTCTGCCATTTGTTTTCCTCTTTTTCCTAATATAAATGTTATCATATGAGTTCAAAATATCTGGTGCATCGTGTCACATTTGCTGCTCCGTTCTTTTCACTCCTGCATTATTATATATGTTTTGGACAATTCTGTCCAGCGTGAAGAGGATAAAATTACGCAGCCAGAGCATTTGCGTTTATCATATCGATGGTATTCTTTATTCCCAACCATACGGATACATCGGTAAACACTTCTGTAATACTTCCCCTATCAGTAAAAGGAGCTTCCTGAAGTACAGAAAAATCCGTCATCATTCCATTATGAACAATATATTCCACAATCTAATTTACAAAATATATCTGACGACTGTCAAGATTTGTTTCATCCAGAAATTCTGCGAAAGCAGCTTTCGCAATTCCCATATCAAGTCCCACAATTTCCCGTACAAACACACCTAGCGGTTTCGAACCGTATTCTTCCTCATAATCCTTTTTACTGCCTACTTCACTCCACAAAATACTTTCCAGTTCCTTCATATCATCCGCTGTAAGCGGAATATTTTCCTTCAATTTTAAAATCACCTTATTGTCCTGATGCTGCCGCACATAATATTCCGCTTTTGCCTTATAATTTTTTAAATCGTCATTTTCTAACTCTGCTTCATTCCATTCTACAGACAAAATTTCCTCGAAAAAATCTGTCTCATAAATCCTTCTGGAACTTTCCGGTATGTACTTCATCAGATTCCTTAATTTGCTTCGAATATTTTCAAAATCGTCTATTTCTCCCTGTTCCAGATAATCTGTATGCAAAATTTTCTTTATCAGCTCCGACTGTTCTTTAATTTCCGGTATATTTGCTATCTCACTGAGATCTTCTGCTTTTTTCCGCAAATCCCGCTTTGCCCGCCATATGCCGCACTAGCTGATTTCTGTATTTCGTCAGTCTCTCCGTCTGACACTCTATTCCCTGCAATTTATATGCAATCTCAAATTCCAGATTAAAAATCGCTCCCTGCAAGGAAAGGCGCGTCTCTGCAGACGTTCCTCTGTTCATACGGAAAAATGCAAAATTATTACCAAAATCAAAAATATAAAATTTTTCTTTATCCCCGCCGTCAATAAGGTTTTTGCAAAGCCTTGTACCTCTTCCGATCATCTGCCAGAACTTCGCCTTGCTCATTACTTTCTTAAAAAACACTAGATTCAATATCTCCGGAATATCAATTCCGGTATCCAGCATATCAACAATTGCTCGTTGATTTTCTATAGAACAAATCTCAATCTCCACTTCTGACAACATAGCTTTGTTGAGCGTTTTCCCTAACACGGCTTTATTACTACCCTGTTCCCAGTTTCTATACTTGAACATACAAAAAATATATTCGGGAAGAATCTCAACAATATGCTTATCATGAAATGCCATTATCGCCTCATTAGAATACATTTCCTGCTTTTGATAAATCAGCAATGGAAATCCATTTATACTCTTCTGTATTCCAATAATTTGGAATATTTCTTGATGGAGTTTTTCCCATCTGTAAATCAAATATATCTTTTAACTTATATTTCATTTCTGCCCTCGCCAAATCCGAAGACCTGAAAATTTGCACTAAGCAATAAACTTTCTATGAGATGATTTTACATTACTCTGATTTACCATTGCATACTGCATGGTGGTGTCAATCTGCTGATATCCCAGTAATTTTTGTCCCTGTTCTATAGGCATTCCTTTATCAATCGCTCTTGTAGCCATTGTTCTCTTGAACTTATGTGGGTGAATACGCTCCAAATCAAGACTTCTGCCCAGCATTCTTAATCGGATTTCTACTCCGCTTATTTTCAGCCTTTTATTCTGACCCTTCATTTCTCAAAACTCCTTTTTATAGGAGTATAACAAAACTCCGAGAAAGATACATTGATTTTACATATTTTCTAATTCATTTCCGTAATACTCTTCAATACCCGTCTGCATTTTTACAAATGCGGGAATATAATCTTTTAAAATTACTCCAACTAATCTTTTCGCCGCCATTTCATCATAAATATGTGTTAAATCGTTTCTGTTTTTCAGCATTCCAAGCCAAATATCCTCGTCTATGAAATCAAAAATCGTAAATGCCGTCTTTAAAATCATTTTTGGTGAACCTGTTGCGGAAATAGAATGTCCTTCATAGCTCAACAATTCTTTTAATACTTTCCACCCCATCTCAAATTGAACAAAAAATTTATCAATAATCCCACCTATAATAAATTCATTGGACAAATCTTCATTTTCTGCTGTGATAAGCACCTTCAGATTCGATTTAAAATGCTCAAACTTCTTCATATATTACTTTTCCTTCCTTTTCAATGGATTCCCTTAATTCACTCATTATTTCTTCGTCCAGATTGATAATATCAAAGCTCAAAAGGGTACTTGTTTCCTCATTCACATCCAACATAAAACGGATAAAATCTCCGCCCTGTACCGCCAGGTCTATATCACTTTTTTCTTTGAAGTTTCCTCTTGCCCTTGAACCAAACAAGATTACTTTTTTCACATCATATTTTCTGGCAAAACCGCATATTTCATCTATTACTATTGGCTTGATTCCTGTCTCTCCCATATTTTCCTTCCTTTTACCCAAAATACTCCTGCATTAAGCTGTCAAATAAGGTTTGTGCCTCATCTATGGATTTCTGGATTGTAGCTTTTAATTTCGCCATCTGCTCATAAATACTATCCATAGAAGTTACAATTTTATCCAGCATTAAAGGGTTGGAATTTTAAAAATCGCATCTCCCATATATTTTGCGTAGGCGCTTTCCTTATCTCCATGAAGATTTTTAATAAAAGAAAATACAAGTTCCTGAACAACCGCGTACATTTGTCCTGCCGGAAAATCATGGAATACGCTCCGCTTTAGCTGACTTCCTTCAATTTCACGGCTACCGATTTGTATTTTTCCATCAAAAATACTTTTATTCGTCAGTCCTCCTGTCCAGAAAATTTCCCAAAGACTGTCTATTTTATTTTTTAATTCTCCTGTAATCACGTACTCTTCCTCCCAGTGTGTCATCTACTTGCGTACTTATTGCACGTTTCGTATTTTAGTTCTGCTCTTATTCTACCATGTTTTAACCTGGATTGAAAGTTCTCCATTTTCTTATCCATCCTTAATACAAACCTAATCCCTCCAAATTTATCCCCCTCCAGCTCCAAATCCTTGTGTAACTTTCACATTGCCATTTTTCGTCGATTATCGTATAATAACATGTACCTTTAGAGAAATATATTTAAATAAGAAAGAACTGTTTTTTATCAGAAAAAGCAATCAGGAAATACACACTATGAGGAGGCAATCTATTTTTTATGAAGAATCATACTCTCGGAATTGACATTGGTTCTACCACTGTCAAAATTGCAGTCCTTGATGAAAATGAAACTCTGCTCTTTGCAGATTATGAACGGCATTTTGCGAATATTCAGGAAACACTGGCAAACCTGCTCCAGAAAGCTTACGACCAGCTTGGGGAGCTTTCTCTTTGCCCGGTTATCACCGGCTCCGGCGGTCTTACCCTTGCCAATCATCTGGATATTCCCTTTGTTCAGGAGGTTATTGCCGTATCTACCTCTTTGGAACATCTTGCGCCTAAAACGGATGTGGCAATTGAACTTGGCGGTGAAGACGCAAAAATCATTTATTTTGAAAACGGAAATATCGAACAGCGTATGAACGGAATCTGTGCAGGCGGAACAGGTTCTTTTATTGACCAGATGGCATCTCTGCTTCAGAGTGACGCTTCCGGCTTAAATGAATATGCAAAACATTACAAAGCGCTTTATCCTATTGCTGCGCGATGCGGTGTTTTTGCAAAAACGGACATTCAGCCCCTTATTAATGATGGAGCAACAAAGGAAGACCTTTCCGCTTCCATTTTCCAGGCAGTGGTAAACCAGACCATTTCCGGCCTTGCCTGTGGAAAACCAATCCGCGGACATGTTGCTTTTTTGGGCGGTCCTCTTCATTTTCTTTCAGAGCTGAAAGCAGCATTTATCCGTACTTTAAAGCTTGAGGAGCACACTATTGTGCCGGAAAACTCTCATCTTTTTGCAGCAATCGGCTCTGCCTTAAATGCCAAAGAAGATGCGGCATCCGTGTCTCTCACAGACTTAAAAGAGCGCCTTCGCAAGACCATTCACCTTGATTTTGAAGTGGAGCGTATGGAACCGCTCTTTGAGACGGAGGAAGCTTACGCGGCTTTCCACAAACGCCAGAGCCAATATCAGGTAAAAACTGCAGAGCTTTCCACATATAAAGGCAACTGCTATCTCGGTATTGATGCAGGCTCTACCACAACAAAGACAGCGCTTGTAGGAGAGGACGGCTCTCTTCTTTACTCTTTTTACAGCAACAATAATGGAAATCCTTTAAAAACTACCATACGCTCCATTCAGGAGATTTACAGCCTTCTTCCAGAAGATGCGCGCATTGCCTACTCCTGCTCTACCGGATATGGAGAAGCGCTTATTAAAGCGGCTCTTCTTCTTGACGAAGGAGAGGTGGAAACAGTTTCCCATTATTATGCAGCCGCATTTTTTGACCCGGATGTTGACTGTATTCTTGACATTGGCGGTCAGGATATGAAGTGCATCAAAATAAAGGACAATACCGTAGACAGCGTACAGCTTAACGAAGCCTGCTCCTCAGGCTGCGGCTCCTTTATTGAAACCTTTGCAAAATCCTTAAATTACAGTGTAGCGGACTTTGCAAAAGCAGCTCTTTTTGCAAAAAATCCCATTGACCTCGGCACACGCTGCACTGTGTTTATGAACTCCAAAGTAAAACAGGCCCAAAAGGAAGGGGCTGAAGTTTCTGATATTTCCGCAGGACTTGCATACTCTGTCATCAAAAATGCCCTATACAAGGTAATCAAAGTTTCCGATGCCTCTGAACTCGGACGTCACATTGTTGTGCAGGGCGGAACTTTTTACAATGATGCTGTTCTTCGGAGCTTCGAAAAAATCGCAGACTGTGAAGCGATCCGACCGGATATTGCAGGAATTATGGGTGCTTTCGGCGCTGCCTTAATCGCGAGAGAACGATACGAAGAAGGCACAGAAACAACCATGCTTTCCATACAGAAAATCAATGAGCTGAAATACACAACCTCTATTGCAAACTGCAAGGGCTGTACAAACAGCTGCCGATTGACAATCAACAAATTTACAGGAGGACGCCAGTTTGTGAGCGGAAACCGCTGCGAACGCGGAATCGGTAAAGAAAAGAACAAAGATAATATCCCGAACCTTTATGAATATAAATACAAACGACTTTTTTCTTACCAGCCGCTCACTGCCGATAAGGCAGAACGGGGAAAAGTAGGAATCCCCCGCGTATTAAATATGTTTGAAAATTATCCGTTCTGGTTTACCTTTTTCACAGAACTGAAATACGAGGTTGTGTTATCTCCTACTTCCACCAGAAAGCTGTACGAACTTGGTATCGAATCCATTCCAAGTGAATCAGAATGCTACCCGGCAAAGCTTGCCCACGGCCACGTTACCTGGCTTTTGAAAAACGGAGTAAAATTTATTTTTTACCCTTGCATTCCGTATGAACGAAATGAGTTTCCGGATGCGGTCAACCACTACAACTGCCCCATTGTTACTTCCTATGCGGAAAACATAAAAAACAATGTGGACGAGTTAAACGACCCTTCGGTTAATTTCCGGAATCCATTCCTCGCCTTTACCTCTGAGGAAATCCTCACAGAAGGTCTTGTATCGGAATTTAAGGATATTCCGGCAGAGGAAGTAAAAGCCGCAGCACACAAAGCCTGGGAAGAGCTTGATTCCGCAAGAAAAGATGTCCGGAAAAAGGGCGAAGAAACACTGAAATATATGGAAGAAACAGGACATAGAGGCATTGTTCTTGCAGGAAGACCGTACCACATTGACCCGGAAATCCATCACGGCATTCCAAGTCTTATTAACAGCTACGGCATTGCCGTCCTGACAGAGGATTCTGTGTCTCACCTTGTTCCTGTTGAGCGTCCGATTCGAGTAAATGACCAGTGGATGTACCACTCCCGTCTTTACGCTGCCGCAAACTTTGTAAAAACAAGAGAGGATCTTGATCTCATTCAGTTAAATTCCTTTGGCTGTGGTCTTGATGCAGTAACAACAGACGAAGTATCTGAAATCCTCTCCGGAAGCGGAAAAATTTACACCTGTCTGAAAATTGACGAAGTAAACAACCTGGGAGCTGCTAAAATCAGAATCCGTTCTCTTCTTGCTGCTCTTCGGGCAAAAGAGGCGCAGAAACACAACAGAGTCATTCAGCCATCTTCTATTGAAAAGATGTCCTTCACAAAAGAGATGAAAAAGGACTTTACCATTTTATGTCCGCAGATGTCACCATTCCATTTCAGCTTTATCCAGGCTGCTTTCAATACCTGCGGCTACCATTTTGAGGTACTCCCGAATGACAATAAGGAAGCAGTAAACACAGGTCTGAAATATGTAAATAATGATGCCTGCTATCCTTCTCTGATTGTTGTAGGGCAAATTATGGATGCGCTTCTTTCCGGAAAATACGATTTAAATAAGACCGCTGTTATTATGTCCCAGACAGGAGGCGGATGTCGTGCCTCCAATTACATAGCTTTTATCAGAAGAGCTCTGAAAAAAGCAGGTATGGAACAGATTCCTGTTATTTCCGTCAATTTAAGCGGTCTTGAAAAAAATCCGGGATTTAAGCTTACACTTCCTCTGATCAAGCGAATCTGCTATGGAGGTGTATTTGGTGACATTCTTATGAAATGCGTATACCGAATGCGGCCTTACGAATTAGAAAAAGGAATCGTAAACAGAAAATATAAAATCTGGGAGCAAAGATGTATTTCCTTTATCACAGGAAACACCATAAGTCACAGCCAGTTTAAGCATATGTGCCAGGAAATGGTTCATGATTTTGATATAATCCCAATCAGCGACGAAAAGAAGCCCCGCGTGGGAATCGTGGGAGAAATCCTTGTAAAGTTCCTTCCTGCTGCAAATAATCACCTTGCAGACCTTCTTGAAGCGGAAGGTGCGGAAGCTGTTGTTCCTGACCTGATTGACTTCTTATGTTACTGTTTTTACAACCAGAACTTCAAAGTGGAAAATCTTGGATTCAAAAAATCAAAAGCAACGATTGGAAACTGGGGAATAAAGCTTATTGAATGGATGAGAAAATCAGCCAACGAGGCGCTTTCCCAGAGCCGCCATTTCACTCCGTCCGCTGACATTACAGATCTGGCAAAAATGGCATCTCCTATTGTATCACCCGGCAATCAGACTGGTGAAGGCTGGTTCCTTACAGGAGAGATGATGGAACTGCTTCACGGGAGCGTTCCAAATATTGTGTGTATTCAGCCTTTTGGATGCCTTCCAAACCACATTGTGGGAAAAGGCGTCATTAAAGAAATCCGCAGAACACACCCTGCGGCAAATATTGTAGCCATTGATTACGATCCCGGCGCAAGTGAAGTAAACCAGTTAAACAGAATTAAGCTGATGCTTTCCACCGCCCAGAAAAATCTGAATAAAGACGCTGAAAAAGACGCTTAATCTTATACACAAAACAAAAAGTACTGCTATACTAAGCTTTCATCACTTAGTACAGCAGTACTTTTTATTATTTATTTCAGTTTCATAAATGCTTCATATGGACGAAGAATTCCCTCTTTCTCTCCCTCATAATTGTGAATCAGAGTTTCTTCCCCCTCCCACTCTCTTAAAATAGAGCACGGCACTTCTTTTTCTGTAAAGTTTCCTGCCACAAGAAGTTTCTTTCCATTATATTCCCGCTCATATGCAAAAATATTTTCATCTTCCTCAAGAAGGAGACGGAAACTTCCTTCTGTAAAAATCTCATATTTTTTTCGAAGGGCAATGAGCTTTTTATAATAATGAAATACAGAATCCATATTTTTCAACTCTTCTTCTGCATTAATTTCTGTGTAATTGGGATTTACGCCAATCCAGGGCGTTCCCTGTGTAAAGCCTGCGTTTTTTCCGGCTGTCCACTGCATGGGAGTTCTTGCATTATCTCTTCCTTTTGCGTAAATGGACTCCATAATATCTGCTTCTTTATACCCTTTTTCCAGACGTTCTTTATACATATTCCGGATTTCAATATCCTGATATAGAGAAATATCTTCAAAACGCACATTCGTCATGCCAAGCTCTTCTCCCTGATAAATGTACGGTGTTCCCTGCATTCCATGAAGAATTGTTGCAAGCATTTTGGCAGACTCTGTTCTGTATTCCGTATCATTTCCCCATCTTGACACAATACGGGGAAGGTCGTGATTATCCCAGAAAAGGCTGTTCCATCCACAGTTATAAAGCTCCTTCTGCCATTTTGCCAGATTTTTTTTGAGTTTCACAAGGGAAAGCGGGCAGAAGTCCCATTTCTCTTTTCCCTCTTCCTGGTCAAGCATCATATGTTCAAACTGGAATACCATAGAAAATTCGCTTCCATCCGGCGCGCTGTAAAGCTTCGCCCTCTCTGTATCTGCGCCCCAGGCTTCACCAACTGTAATCAAATCTCCCTTCTGGAAGGTTTCCTTACTTAATTCCCGGATAAATTCATGAAGACGAGGACCGTTATTTGTAATTTTTAAATCCGGCTCTTTCGCAATCTGGTCAATTACATCAAGGCGAAAACCTCCAACTCCTTTTTCCATCCACCAGAGAATCATATCATAGATTTCTCTGCGAAGCTTTGGATTTTCCCAGTTTAAATCCGGCTGCTTTACAGAAAACTGGTGAAAATAATACTGGTTCAGCTCCGGAACCCACTCCCAGGCAGGTCCTCCGAACGCAGAGCCCATGTCGTTGGGAAGCGTTCCTTTCTCTCCATCCCGCCACACATAGTAATCGTGATAAGGATTTTCTCTGCTTTTTTTCGCTTCCTGAAACCAGAAATGTTCATCAGAAGAATGATTTAAAACAAGATCCATAATAATGCGGATATTTCTTTTTTTTGCCTCCTGAATCAGCTCTTCCATGTCCCTGATGTTTCCAAACATAGGGTCAATATCCTGATAATCAGAAATATCATATCCATTGTCATCCTGCGGAGATTTACAGACAGGAGAAAGCCAGACAGCATCAATCCCCAGTTCCTCCAGGTAATCCAGCTTTGTAATAATTCCTCTTATATCTCCGATTCCGTCCCCGTTGCTGTCCATAAAGCTTCGCGGGTAAATCTGGTAGACTACTGCGTTTTTCCACCATTTTCTTCTTTCGCTTTTCATATTTACATCCCTCTCTTATATTCTGCGAATCAGTGTTCCATCTGGAGCAAGTTTTCCATTTTCATATCCTCTTGCAAAGAGAATTTCTCCCCCATCCAGTGCATCAACAGAATCTTTTGTACAATTTAAAACTACCTGAATCTTATTTCCCGCATCGTCCAGTTTAATATACTCCACACAGCGTTTTTCTCTGTATGTATCCGGAAAATGGAAATAAAGGCTCTTAAAAGTTTTTTCTGATTTTCTAAGAGAAATCAGTTTTTTCATTTCTTCCAGACACTTTCTGTTTTCCTCAGAATCCATTTCATCCCACGGCATACAGCGCCTGCAGTCCGGATCGTGTCCTCCTTCCATTGCAATTTCCGTTCCGTAATAAATACAGGGACTTCCAGGCATGGTAAAAAGAACCGCCAACTGCTGATAAAAGACGTTCAGATTTTTTAATCGATTCATCAGACGCTCTGTATCGTGAGAATCCAGAAGATTAAACAAAACATTGTTGCACTGCTGCATATACATGGTGTAACAACGGTTTACCATATATTCAAAATCCTCTTTTGTACTTTCCTTATCAAGGAAAAAGTCATGGATTCCGCTCATAAGAGGATAATTCATAACGGAATCGTATTCATCCCCCATAAGCCACTGGCTTGCATCGTGCCAGATTTCTCCCAAAAGATAAATATCCGGTTTTAAAGATTTTACCCTCTCCCTTACACGTTTTAAGAAGCGGTGGGATACCTCATTTCCCACATCAAATCGGATGCCGTCAATATCAAAATCGCGAATCCAGCTTTCGCAAATATCTGAGAAATACCGAATCACTTCTTCATTATTTGTATTTAATTTCGGCATATATTCATTAAATGCAAAGGAATAAAATCTTCCGTCTCTTGTATCTCCCTGCTTTTTTAATGCATTCCAGTCGTGAATCATAAACCAGTCTGCAAACTCAGATTTTTCTCCTTTTTCCTCCACATCAAGCCACTGAGCAAAACGCCTTCCACAGTGATTAAACACAGCGTCCACCATTATCCGGATACCAAGTTCATGGGCTTCTTTTACAAGAAGGGCAAACTCTTCATTATCTCCAAAATAAGGGTCTATTTTTGTGTAGTCTCTTGTATCATATTTATGGTTAGACTCTGCTTCCATAATGGGATTCAAGTAGATTCCATTAATACCGAGCTCTTTTAAATATGAAAGACGCTTTCTGATTCCTGCAAGATTTCCGCCGAATCGCTCCTGGTTTGTAACAGGACCTGTGCGCCATGGAAGAATATCCTCCCCGTTTTTCTCCGGCGTTCCGTTACAGAAACGGTCTGGAAAAATCTGATACCACACCGTATCGTTTACCCAGTCCGGAGTTACGTTTATATCTGCCTGATTCATCCAGGGCACAATAAAACACTGAAGCATACGCCCTTCCATGTGAAGCTGCTCTTCCTTTAAAAAGCCGTCCTCAAAATAATACCACACTTCTTTATCTGTATGAAGTTCAAAATAATACTTACATCTTTTATACGGTGGAACAAGTGTGGTTGTCCACCATATCTGATGCTTTAAGCGCTTTTTATAACAGATTTCTTCCCTTTTTCCAACCCATTTTTCATTGCCACCGAGAATTCCGGCTTCGAATGGATCTCCCTGATGAAGAAACACGCGCTTTACATCATATCCTGTTTTTAAATTGATAATCAGCTCCCTCTCATTACAGGGATAGCTCATCTGCTCTGATGTTTTATGATAAACTCCTGCAAATTCCATCTGCTGTCTCTTACCTTTCTGTCATCTGCTTCTTATATTTATAAAGCTCCTCTGCCAGACGCTTCATGTCTGTCATTCTCCATTCCCAGTTGGGACTTCCCACAGTTCCCGGCGTATTTAAGTGCGCCTCTTTTCCAAGCCCCAGAATATCCGCCGCCGGAATAATGGCATACTCTGCTCTGCTTCTCCATGTATAGGCAAGAAGCCTGTCTTTTACAGAACCTGTTTTAATTCCCTGTTTTTTAAGGAAACGACGAATTTTTCTCTTTGCTGCGCAGGACATTTTCCCATACCATTCCATAATGGTATCGTTGTCATGGGTTCCTGTATAAATAATGAGATTTTCTTTTTCCTCAAAAGTATCTCTTGCATATTTTCCTTTTGTGTCTATGGAGAACTGAAGAATCTTCATTCCCTTTAATCCATAATGATCTTTTAAGGTAAGTACCTCCGGACGTAAATCTCCAAGGTCTTCTGCCACAAGATGAGCCTCCGGAACTTCTCTTTTTAAAGTATCCAGCACCTCGTAACCCGGCGCTTCTATCCACTCTCCCTCCACTGCCGTTGGGCAGGAAGCCGGGATTTTCCAAAAAGTATCAAAAGCACGAAAATGGTCAATACGAATCAAATCAAAAAGCCGGCTGTTATATCCGATACGCTTTACCCAGAAATCATATCCTGTTTTTTTCAGATACTCCCAGTCGTAAACCGGATTTCCCCATCTCTGTCCTACTGCACTGAAATAATCCGGCGGAACGCCTGCAATAAAAGTTGGTCTGCCATCTGCACCAAGGAGGAAGTTTTCTTTGCCTGCCCATACATCAACAGAATCAATTCCCACATAAAAAGGAACATCTCCCATAATGCGAATCCCGTTTTTATTTGCATATTCCTTTATCTTTTTCCACTGGCAAAAAAATACATACTGTAAAAACATATGATAGGAAGCCTCTTTTTCTGTTTCTTCTGATAAAGCTTCTCCCTTCCAGTTTTTATGCTCTTCTCTCCACTCATTCCAGCAGCGGTTTTCATTTTCTTTTTTTAAAGCGCGGAATATTCCATAGGAACGCACCCATTCCTCAGAAATAAACTCATGATATTCCTCTGTCTCCTGAAAATTTTCAAAGGCTTCTCTTAAATATCCTTCTTTCCATGCCCGTACTTTTTCATATTCCACTTTTTTTGCATTTTCAAGATGAGAAGGAGGAAGCTCTTTTAAAAGCCCTTCTTCATACAGAAGCTCTAAACTTATATAAAGCTCGTCCCCTGCACAGGAGGAATAAGGCTGATAAGGGGAATTTCCATATCCAAGAGGATTCATAGGCAAAACCTGCCAGATTTTTACTCCTGCTTCCTTTAAAATATCAAGAAATGTATACGTTTCTTTTCCCAGCTCTCCTACTCCCGTCCGGGACGGGAGAGAAGAAACCGGCATTAAAATTCCAGTTTCTCTCATAGTCCACACCTCTTATACAAGTTTCCAGATGTCGCGGTTGTACTCTTCAATGGTTCTGTCTGCTGAGAAGAATCCTGCCTTTGCAATATTCACAAGAGCTTTCTTTGCCCATGCAGTTTCGTCCTCGTAGTCTCTTAATACCTCTTCTTTTTTCTGAATATATTCTTTTACATCAAGAAGAGCCATAAACCAGTCTTTTGATACGATTTCTTTATAAAGTCTTCCAAGATTTACCGGGTCTCCGATCTGAATCAGTTCTTTACTGATAATAAAGTCAACAAGCTCCTCCACCTGCGGATCATTATCGTAAATCTCTTTTGAGCAGTAGGAAGCCTCCTCGTAAAGTTTAATAACCTCCTCGGATTTCTTTCCGAAGATGTAGATGTTGTCATCGCCTACAAGCTGATGGATTTCCACGTTTGCACCATCCTCTGTTCCCAATGTCACAGCACCGTTTAACATAAACTTCATGTTTCCTGTTCCTGACGCCTCTTTTGATGCAAGGGAAATCTGCTCGGAAATATCGCAGGCAGGAATGAGTTTTTCTGCCTTTGTCACGTTGTAGTTTTCCACCATTACAAGCTTCATGTATTTGCTTACTACAGGGTCATTGTCAATCAGCTGCTGCAGACAGAGAAGAAGATGGATAATATCTTTTGCAATGGTATAAGCAGGCGCTGCCTTCGCTCCGAAAATCATGGTAATCGGACGTTTTGGAAGATTACCTTTTTTAATTTCTTTATATTTGTAAATGGCATAAAGAGCATTCATCTGCTGTCTCTTATACTCGTGGAGACGTTTAATCTGAATGTCAAATACAGAATCATCATTAATTTCCACATTCTGTGTTTCTTTCAAATAATCTCTTAAATGCTCTTTTGCGTGATGTTTAATCTCCATCAGACGTTTTAAAACTTTTTCATCGTCTTTATATGCAAGAAGTTTTTCAAGCTCCATTGCGTTTTCTTTAAATCCGTCTCCAATCAGCTCCTCAATATATGCGCTTAACTCCTGATTGCAGTGAAGCAGCCATCTTCTGAAAGTAATACCGTTTGTTTTATTATTAAATTTCTCCGGATAAATATCGTAAAACGGTTTTAACTCCGATTCTTTGAGAATCTCTGTGTGAAGAGCTGCCACGCCGTTTACCGCATATCCAAAGTGTATGTCAATATGTGCCATGTGTACACGGTCCTGCTTATCGATGATGTATACACGTTCGTCATGGAAATCTCTTCTCACGCGGCTGTCCAGCTCGCGAATAATCGGAAGAAGGTGCGGAACTACCTGTTCCAGATAGGAAATCGGCCATTTTTCCAGAGCTTCTGCAAGAATCGTATGGTTTGTGTACGCGCATGTTTTTCTTACTACATCAATGGCTGTATCCATATTAAAGCCTTTCTCCATAAGAAGGCGGATAAGCTCCGGAATTACCATAGTCGGATGCGTATCGTTAATCTGAATCGTCACATAATCGTAAAGCTGATACAGATTCGCGCCTCTCTCCTGGGCTTCTCTTAAAATAAGCTGTGCAGCGTTGCTTACCATAAAATACTGCTGGTAAATACGAAGAAGCTGTCCTGCCTCATCGCTGTCATCCGGATAAAGGAAAAGGGTCAGGTTTTTCGCAATGTCTTTTTTATCAAACTGGATTCCATCTCTGATGATTCCTTCATCCACAGTCTCCACATCAAAAAGATGAAGGCGATTGCAGCCGTTTTTATATCCCGGAACATCAATGTCGTATAATACAGACTGAAGGGTGAAATCCTTAAAAGGAACAGAAAAGCTTACGTCTGTTTTTGTCAGCCAGCTGTTGTCTGTAATCCACGGATTTTTCTCCTCCCTCTGTTTGTTGTCTGTAAATTTCTGAAGAAACAGACCATCATGGTAATTGAGGCCTACTCCGTCTCCGTTTAAGCCAAGTGTGGCAATGGAATCAAGAAAGCAGGCTGCAAGACGTCCAAGACCGCCGTTTCCAAGAGACGGCTCGTTTTCTATCTCTTCAATGGCAGTAATATCGTGTCCGTTTTTTGCAAGAACTTCTTTTGTCTCCTGGAAAAGTCCCAGGTTAATCAGATTGTTGGAAAGAAGCTTTCCAATTAAAAATTCTGCTGAAATATAGTAAAGCTTTTTCTTTCCTTCATTTCTTTTCATTCCCTTCATTATTTCTTTTGTAAGAATGAGAAGAGCTGTATAAATCTGTTCATCAGACGCTTCTTTTATGTTTTTTCCGTATTTTTCCTGTAAAATCTGCTCTAATAATTTTTCCATATTCCTACTCCTTATCTCCGCATTTTTCAACGGCTTCATATACTCTTAAGATTTCTCCCACACTCCATGCCTGGGCAAAGCACCCCTTTGACCTTGTAGGATTTTCTCCGTCGTAAATCTCCGGAAGCTGTCCGACACAGCCTTCTCTCATGGCGCTTTCCATAACTTCAAGCTGTTCCTTTACAGTTTCCTTCGCTTCTTTATTGTAATCTTTTACCTTAAGATATGCAAGATAATATGCACCCAGAGGGAAAGTCCACACCGTCCCCTGATGATACGCCATATCTCTTTCTTCCATTTTTCCCTGATAGACAGGTTTAAACTCTTTATCTGACATTTCCAGAGTTCTAAGACCGTAAGGGGTATAAAGCGTCTCAAACACAGTCTCTACAACTGCTTTTTCCTGTTCCTTTGTAAGCATGGTAAACGGCATAGAAACTGCCCATATCTGATTGCAGCGAACCTGTTCGTCTGCCGCTGTGCCGGATACCAGGTCTTTTAAGCAGTCTCTCTTCTCCATCCAAAATTTCTGAAGAAAAGATTTTTTTACCTGTTCCTTTAATCCGTTTTCCTGCCATTCCCTATTTAAAATACGGGCAAATTTTTCCATAATACAAAGAGCATTATACCAGTAGGCATTGATTTCTACCGGCTTTCCATGTCTCGGTGTGGGAAGGATTTCTCCCACGCGCACATCCATCCATGTTACCTGCCAGAGTCCTTCTCCTGCCTGAATCAATCCGTCTGTATCCATATGGATTCCGAAATCTGTTCCCTCTTTATATCCTTTTACAATACGCTCCATAACAGGATACATTTCTTTTACAAACTCAAGATCTTCTGTTTTTTCATAGTAAAGATATATGCAGTTAATAAAAAGAAGAGCTGCGTCTGCTGTATTATAAAGAGGCTCGTTTCCACCTTCCGGAAAAAGATTCGGCATCAGACCTTTGTTTTCGTTTAAGGCGAAAGTCCTTAAAATTTCCTTCGCCGTATCATATTGTCCTGTAGAAATGCAGATACCCGGAAGGGCAATCATGGTATCTCTTCCCCAGTCCTCAAAAAACGGATAGCCTGCAAGAATAGTGCTTCCGTTTGTGGACTCTCTTCTGGAAACAAACTGGTCTGCACTTTTCACAAGCTCCTGCGCCATCGTCATTGAAAGACCTGCTGTTTTTACAAGAGCCTGTCTCCGCTCTTTATATTCTTTTATGATTTCTTCCGCATCCTGCCATTTCTCTTCTGTCAGATATTTTTGTTCCATAGAGTACACAAGTTTTAATTTTACTTTTTCTCCCGGCTGTGCAGAAACAGAAATCACATGATTTGCCTTTCCATGTCCTGTCTCCCTTCTTCCGTCGCATACGTCATAGGAATAAAAGTAAACTTCTTCTTTTTCCTCTGTATCCGTTACATTTCCGTTTGTCTCAAAGAAAAGGGCCATTCCATCAGATAAAATCTGATTTCCTTTTTTCACTAAGGTCTGGGACGGCTTCATATCCTCTCCCTTTTTTGCAAACTGGAAAAACGGAGTCACTTCAAATGAAACCTTACATTTCCCTCTGTTTTCTATGGTATAACAAATTGCCACTGTATTTTCTCCATACTTCATGGCAATTTCTTTTGAAATGGATACACCATTTACATGATAACGCCAGAGAGGTGTGTCCTCATATATAAAAGAAGAAAGATAACGATACCCGTCCTCTATATGCCCGTCTGCAAATTCCTGGGTGGAAAGAATTTTTTCCTCATCTCCAAGAAACAGACGCTCAAAAAAACGGTGCACCATATTGTAACGGTGATTCGGAGCTTTCATACACGCCATAAAAACACTGTGGTCATTTCTTGATGCTGCCCCTGTCACAGTAAGCGCAGAAAATCCTCCAAGACCGTTTGTTAAAAGATAATTGTTTTCAAGACCGCGTTTTAATGTATTCCAGTCCTGTTTTCCGTAAATCCATCTCATATGCTTCCTCTTCGTCCAAGCACAAGCGCGCTCAATGATGCAGCTGTCGCTTTCTCTGCTTTTTTCTGTTTTTTCCATGCAAAACTGTCTTCTTTATTAAGAAGAACTTCCCACTCGCCTTTCGGAAGGGCAGTTTGTACTTCTTCCTCTGTGGCATTATAAATAATATACAGAGTGTCCCACAAAGTATGTTCTCCTTCTTTTTTATTTTCCACAAAAAAGCCTACAGCGCCCGTTTTCTTCCAACGACCGAAAACTCTCTTTCCTGCTGTCTCCGACTTGTCGCAAAGTCCGGGAAGCTGCTTTCTGAGAGCGATCAGTCCTTCATAATAGATACGGAGTTCTTTATATTCATACGCTCTCTTCCAGTCCAGACGGTTTAAAGAAATGGAACTGTTATAAGTATTTTCCTGTCCGTCCTTTGTTCTTGCAAACTCCTCTCCGGAAAGCATAAAAAGATGTCCCTGACATGTCATGTAAATGGCTGCTGCCAGCTTATTTTCCATCATTCTCCGCTTTTCGTCCGGTGTTGTGATCTCTAGCTTATCCCATAGCGTCCAGTTATCATGAGCAGAAACGTACGTGATTACCTGAGAGGGCGCTTTAATTCCTGTCTCTTTCGTACACCACGCTTTTACGCTGTTCAGGATTTTTTCTTCCATATTTTCCGCCCCATTTACAAAGCCCGGGATTTCTCCCTCAAACACATGACCCTTAACAGCATCTCTTGTATCATCGCAGAACATACCCACATATTTATCAAGATGAGCCGCATTCTTTTTAAGAGCCATCACAGCCTCTCCCTCAGACGCAGTATCATCTGCAGCCCAGGGTTCTCCGAAAAGAAGAATCTCTCCCCTTCCGTATTTTTCATCAAGCGCTTTTCGGATACGGTTCATCAGTTTTGTATCAAGAAGCCCCATCAAGTCAAAACGGAAACCGTCAATATGATACTCCTCCACCCAGTAAAGAACAGAATCCAGAATATATTGAGCGCACATTTCCCTCTCGCTTGCCATATCGTTTCCGCAAGCAGAGCCATTGGAAATTCCCCCGTTTTCGTAAGTACGGAAATAATACCAGGGAACTGCCTTGTTTAAATTAGAATCCAGGTCATACATATGGTTATATACCACGTCCATAATGACCCGGAAACCATTTCTATGAAGAGCCTGCACCATTTCCTTAAATTCACGGATACGCACTTCTCCATGTTTCGGGTCAGAAGAATAAGAGCCTTCCGGCACATTATAATTTACCGGATCGTATCCCCAGTTAAACTCTTCCTCATTTTTCTCATCTACAGAACCATAATCATAAGCCGGCATAATCTGCACATGGGTAATCCCAAGTTTTTTCAGATAATCAAGGCCTGTCAAATGCACTCCATCTTTATTAAGGGTTGTATGTTCTTCTGTAAATGCCAGGTACTTTCCTCTGTTTTCCTTCGAAAATCCACCTGCCTCGTCCCAGGAAAATTCTTTTATATGAAGCTCATAAATTACTGTCTCTTCCTGTTTTTCAGGGCGTCTGTCTTCCATCCAGCCTTCGGAGTCTGTCTCTTTTAAATCTACAGCCATACTTCTTTTTCCATTCATCCCGCAGGCTTTTGCATACGGGTCCCCGAAAACAGTTTCCTCACCCTCTGTCATAGTACGGAAATCATAGTAAACTCCGTGAAGATTTTCTGCTGTTTCATAAGACCACATTCCCTTTTCTTCTTTTTTCATCTCTGTCTGAAAAAATGAGACTCCACCCTCTCCTTCCTTATAAAAACGAAGCTCTGCTTTTTCAGAAAGAGGACTCCAAAGGAGAAAGGAAGTCCCTTCCTCCGTACATACAGCCCCCTGTTTTCTTTCTGTATCTATATATTTCTCTTTAAATTCTGAAGTGTTATACAGTCTTTTTAATTCCTGCCTCTTTAACATAACTGCTCCCTTCCTTTTATCAGCCTTTTACTGCTCCTGACACGCCGTCCACGTAATATCTCTGCATATAGAGGAAGAGAATAGCAATCGGTATGGAAATCAGAACTGCGCCAGCCGCAAAGCTTGTATACCAACTGTCAATATATTCTTTTTCCAGCATCTTCCAGAGACCGATTGCAATCGTATACTGGTCTGAGTTTGCACGGCAGATAACCTTTGCAAAAATAAAATCAAGCCACGGCGCCATAAATGCAGTCAGTACTGTATATACAATAATCGGTTTACTTAATGGCAGCGTAATTTTTGTAAAAATCTGCCATCTTGTACAGCCGTCCAGAATTGCCGCTTCGTCCACAGCAACAGGAATTGTATCAAAAAATCCTTTTGCAATCTGGAATCCAAGACCTGCACCGCCCGAATAACACAAGATCAAGGCAACACGAATCAGATTCCCCTCTGTAAGACCTAAAGCCTTTAAAATAAAGTAAACAGCAATTATGGACATAAAGCTTGGAAACAATCCCAAAATCATTGCCATATTCATATAAGGTTTCCGAAGACGGAATTTCAGTCTTGACAGACAGTAGGATACAGCCAGCGTATAAAAGGTTGCCAGAACACAGGAACAAACTGCAATAATCAGCGTATTCGCAAACATCTTCGGGAAGTTTAAAATAGAAGTATCTGTAAAAAGCCGGATATAGTTATCGAGTGTGTATCCCTGAGGAAAAAAGGTAGACACATAAGAACCTTTTTCTGCACGGAAGCTTGTAAGGATGACCCATAAAATGGGGAACACCCATACAGCCGCTAAAATGCCAAGGGAAATATGAACTGCTGTATTTGTGATAAAACGTTTCTTTTTTGCCGATTTGATTCCCATGTTTAAAACTCTCCTTCCTTATAAGATTTACTGTTTCTGTAGGTCAGCAGCGCGCCTGCTGCCAAGATAATAAAGGTAAGAATACCGATAACAGCACCAATATTATAATACTGCTTATCTATGGTAAGCTTATACAGCCACGTTACAAGTAAATCTGTTTTTCCTGCTGCGGAGGATAAATCTGTAACAGGATCTCCTCCTGACAAAAGATAAATAATATTAAAGTTATTTACATTTCCTGTGAAAGTTACAATAAGGTACGGTGTTGTCACATACAGCATATATGGAAGCGTAATTTTAAAGAATCTCTGAACAGCATTTGCACCGTCCACTTTTGCAGCTTCATAAAGCTCTGCCGGGATATTCTGAAGCACTCCGGTAAGCTGAAGAAGGGTATAAGGAACGCCAACCCAGATATTAATAATAATCACTGTCACTCGCGCCCATGTAGGGTCTGTAAAAAATGGAAGGCTTGCGTCCTTAGCAATGATACCTAGGTTTCGAAGGAGTACATTCACTGCACCATTTGGCTGAAGCATGGTTCTCATAATAAGAAGGGAAACGAACATGGGTACTGCACAGGAAAGAACGAAACAGAATCTCCAGAATCCCTTTGCCCGTGTTTCCTTTCTGTTAATTACAAGCGAGAGAATCATACCGAAAATATAGTTTGTAAAGGTTGCAAAAAATGCCCACACAAGAGTCCATCCAAGAACTGACCAGAAGGTACTTCCCAAAATACTGTTAGAATCAAACAGCGCCTTAAAGTTTTCAAGACCTACCCAGTCAAAAAGCATCAAATGATTGCCAATCTTACTGTAATTTGTAAATGCCATACAAATCATAAAAACAAGAGGCAGAATGGTAAGCGCAAGAATAAAAATCATAGGCGGTGTCATAAGAAGTCTGTGAAGATTCTCATTAAAAAGAGATTTTATATCCTCCGCAAAAGTATTTACATGGCATCCTTTTTTATCAAGATATTCTGCTTTATACGCACTTTTTAAAGCGCCTCTCCATCCCCATACCATAAGGAGAGACAAAAGTACCGTTGCCACGCCGTAAAGAAGAATCAGCACCGACTGATCTCCCTTCGTATAAAGGTATACCTGCTGCGCCTCGTCCCACACTTCTTTCTGCGGCACACTTCCAAGAGAGCCAAGCATACTGATAAAATGAATGCCGTTTACAAGCATAAATACAATATATGCGATTTCTGCAGCCATAAACAAAAGGCCTTTTACTTTCTGCTTATGCACAATATTTCCAAAGCCCATTAAAAACATGGAAAGCTTTGTCTCAATTCCGCCGTTTTTTATGGCGGCAATACAGGTTTCTTTCTCTTTCATCTTCTTTCACCTCATCAGATTCCATCACTGTTCATTGCTTCGTTCATCGCTTCTGTCTGCTCTTTTGCATTTTCATGTGTCACACTCTTATTGCGGATTCCTTTTCCCATATTTTCCACCGGAACCCAGCAGTTGTTCATTTTTGCCACGAAAGGCTGCAAAATAGATGTATAATTAAAGGTATCGTTCTGCGCCATAACAAGCGGATCTTCCGCAATTTCAGCATCTTTTAAAAGCTCTGTATTACAGGGAATCACATTTCTCAGTTTATAATGAGAAAGCTGTGCTTCTGCCGAGCCAAGATATACAGCAAGCTCCACTGCAGGAACCATATTCTTACTGTAAGGATTGACACCGATTGCCTTGGAACCAGCGTAAGACATCATCTGCTTTTCCTCTCCATTTAGAGTGTACATCGGAAGAGCAGCTACACCCATGTTTTCTCCTAAAGCTTCCCTTACTGCGTTCGCATCCCAGGAACCTGAAAAAATAGCTGAAATGCTTCCGTCGCGAAGACCTGCAAGTCCGGAACCGTCTGCATCTATTTTAAAGTTCGGATTTGCTGCAAGATCAACAAGATAATCGGTAACCTCCACTGCATTTTCCCCTCCAAAGTCTACACCTTTATCTTCCTGTGTCCCATCTCCGAAAAGTGTACAGCCGTTTCCAATATAAAATGCCGGAAGATACCAGGAGTTTATAAACGGAAACGCAACCGTTCCCTTTTCCAGCATAATGTCCAGATTTTTAATATCTTCCTCTGAAAAAACGCTCTTATCGTAATACATGAACCAGGTATTTGTGGTAAACGGAACCCCATACAGATTGTCTTCTTTAATCAGAGAAGAAAGTACCTCCTCCGAGTTTGTAGCTTCAATTTCTTCTCTGTATTTTCCGCCAAATTTCGCAAGTGCATTTGCATCCGTCATAACCGTCAGAGTATCGTTTGCATACATAAATACGTCCGCACTTGCCTCCGGGTCCTGCGCTACCTGTGTGGCAGCCGTCGCCTCGTCCGCAACTCCGTACACAAAAGTAATATCCCATTCCGGGTGAAGATCCGCAAAATCCTCACACGTATTCTGAAGCCATTCTCCGCTGTCCTTTGACTGGTCTTCTGATGGAGACCAGACCATCAGACGAACTTGCTCCCTATCTTCAGCACTTCCTCTGCTGCATCCTGCGAACCCTGTCACTGCAAGCACCGCTGTCATACACAATGCTGCTGCACGCTTTCTCATCTTTTTTCCTCCAATTTGTTTCGTTTTGTTTCGTTATTTGTAATATACCTCACTTCACAAAAAACGTCAATATCTCAGATTACTTTCTCCGTTTTCTACAGTTTTTATTCATTATTTTTGTGCACTTTTTACATATTCACTTTGATTTTTCTTATTTACCGAAACTAAACAAGTGAAAAGAATTGATTTTTTTCTTTTGATTTGATATAATAAATAAAATCCATCTTGATTCTTCAAAATGAAAGAAAGGCATATGCTATGGCAACAATACAGGATATTGCTGATAAACTTGGGGTTTCTAAAGGAACCGTCTCAAAGGCGATTAATAATGCCCCTGACATTAGCGAAACATTACGAAAAACAATTCTAGATACTGCAGTAGAAATGGGATACACAAAACTTCGAAGAAAAAAAGATACCGCCCCGAAGCTCTGTGTTCTTATAGAAAATATGGAATATGAGGAGTCTCATCAGTTTGGATACGACTTTATTATCGGTTTCCGCCAGATGGCAGAACCTGCAGGTTTTGCAGTGGAAGTCGTTCCTATGACGATTCCATTCCAGAAAAAAACGCCTTACGACGTTTTTATGCTTCAAAACAATTATGTAGGTGCCCTTGTCCTCGGCTTTTCTTTAGCCGATCCTTGGATGAAGGATTTTGAGACAAGCCACACTCCCGCTGTTCTGTACGATAATTACATTCCTGCCAATCCTTTTATTTCTTCTATCGGAATTGACAATAACGAAGGAATGGAACTTGCCGTCTCCTGCCTGAAAAAACAGGGGCATAAAAAAATCGGATACTTAAGCAGTGCTCTCGGCTCACATGTTATGCAGGTACGCCACAAAGCCTTTTTTCACGCCATGAAACAAAATGGATTGCGCGCGGAAGCAGATTGGGCAGGCGCTTCTTATTATATTACCCAATGTGTGGAAAAACATTTATCCAGATTTTTAAAAATGGGAATGACTGCCGTTATCTGCAGTCATGATCTGATTGCCAACGCAGCCATGATTCAGTGCCAACAGCTCGGATACCACATTCCCAAAGATTTAAGTATTATCGGTTTCGATGATCTGCCCATGTGCGCTTATACTTCTCCGCCGCTTACTACTGTCCGTCAGGACAGAACAGAACTTGGAAAGTGTGGGTATTATGCCATAAACAGCCTTTTAAATAACGTGTCTATCGGAACGATTCTTCTTCACGCCCAGCTTATTGAAAGGGGCTCCACAGGGGAATGTAAAACTTCTTAATGTATTGTTTAAATCGCACTCAAAAAAACACAGTCTGTGAGCATTTCCTGCTTTTCAGACTGTGTTTTTATTTATTTCTATATTAAATTCATTTTTCCTGCCACTCGATAAAGAATCCGTCCTCCCGGCAGCATAAACAGTTCTTCTTTGGAAGGCCTGCTCACAAAAAGGTATACTCCAAAATATACAATCACCGCCAACACTACAGATACGCAGAGACAGAGAAAGTTGGACGGAACAAGTAAATAAAGTCCGTAATATACGCCGCCCGCCACAAGTCCCATTGGAATAGATGCAATCAGCGGATAGAGATACGCTTTTTTCCAAGGATTTTTATGACGCATATACTTCTTCATTGCCCTCTCATTTAAAAGACACATTACAACTGCATATACAACCATTGAAAGTACAATGGCATATACTCCAAGATCTGTAAGAAGCAGGAGAAGTGCCATAACGATTACGTCTGCCCCAAGGGCAATAGCCGCATGAATCATAGGAATATTCGGCTTTCCGATCCCCTGTAAAACACCGTTTGAAATATTGGAGTTTCCGTTTAAAATAATTGTGATTCCTCCAATAATTAAAAGCTTCGCTGCCACTCCGTTTGTCTCTCCGAATATCAGTCTTGTAACAGGCCCTGAAAGAACGGCAAGGCCTACTGCTGCCGGAATGGAGATGATCATGCTAATCCAGGTTGCCCTGTCAATTTTTTCATTTGCACCTTTTCTGTCGTGCATTGCATAATGGGCTGAAACCTCCGGTATCATGGATGTCGGAGCTGTACTTGCAAGTGTCAGAGGAATATTAATTAGCGTCATGAAATAACCATACTCTGCATAAAGGGTCTGAAGAACTGTTTCATCCATTCCTCTTTTTCCCAGAATATCCGTATACATATAGCTGTTGATATATCCGTTTACATTATAAATAAATGCACTGAAAATAATCGGCATTACAATCAGGATAATGGTTTTCATTACCTGTGAGGTACTTTCATTTACAGATACCCGGTCTCTTCTTATCTTTTTTCGAATGACCTTTCTGTTAATGCAGTACACAAAAATCATAAACAGAAGAGCTGCCAGAACTCCGACTCCCGTTCCCATAGTAGCTCCCGCTGCTCCCCAGCTCTCGATTACTTTCTCTCCTTTTCCGCTGTGGGAAGAAATCATAAGAGAAGACATGAGAAGGGCAAAGACAGCCACAAAAATCTGCTCTATAATCTGCGAAAGGGAAGTCGGCATCATATTTCTGTATGCCTGAAAATATCCGCGGAACACTCCCAGTATTCCTGAAAGAAAAATCGTCGGCGCGAGCATCTGAAGCGCAAGCCTTGCACCCGCCATTTTGTCCGGAACCATAACGGAAGCTCCAAAAAGACAGAAGAGAGCTACAATGCCACCAGCGATTACCGCATAAAGAAGGGCACAGTAAAATACCTTCTGAGCATCTCTGTACCTCTTAAACGCAATCTTTTCCGCCATGATTTTCGATACTGCCTGGGGAATGCTGAATGACGCAATCATAAGAAGAATGAAATACGCATTCTGAGCATACTGGAAAAGCGCAAAACTCTGACTTCCAAGAGTAGTAGAAAGGGGGCTTTTATAAAGCATTCCGATAATCTTGGAAATCAGCGCCGCAATCATCAGAAACGATGCGTTTTTTACAAGTGTGTTGTCATTTTTTTTACTCATTACAATCCGTTTTCCTCTTTTAAATGTTTTCAATCTGCCAGTCAATTGGTGCAATGCCATGCTCTTTCAAAAAAGCGTTTGTCTGGCTGAAATGTCTGCAGCCAAAAAATCCTCTGTAAGCAGAAAGTGGACTTGGGTGAGGCGCTTCCAGAACAAGATGATTTGGATTATTCAGCATCATATGCTTCGTCTGTGCAGGTCGTCCCCACAAAAGAAACACAATAGGTCTGTCCTGTTCATTCAAAACCCGAATCGCAGCATCTGTAAACTGCTCCCAACCAATGCCTCTGTGGGAATTTGCCTGATGCGCCCGAACAGTAAGTACTGTATTCAAAAGCAGAACTCCCTGATGCGCCCATTTTTCCAGATACCCGTTATTGGGAATATAACAACCGCAGTCATCATGGAGTTCCTGATAAATATTAACAAGAGAAGGCGGCGTTTCCACTCCTTTTTTCACAGAAAAACAAAGACCATGTGCCTGTCCATCATTATGATAAGGATCCTGTCCCAGAATCACTACCTTTACCTCATGAAGCGGAGTAAAATGAAAAGCATTAAACATCTCATCCGGCGGCGGAAAAACTTTTCCTGTTCTGTACTCTTCATTTACCGTTTTATATAATTTTGCATAATATGGCTTATGAAACTCATCTTTCAGAGCCTCCAGCCAGTCTCCTGAAATGGGAGCCATGTAATTCACCTCTTTGTCCGGCGCATATTTCGCCATTTTCATAATTCCATTGTTACAGTATAACGCAAAAACAGACAGTTGCAAAGAACTTTCTTCACTTCTGCCTGCTTTTCTTACCATAAAATTCTATTTCCTGTCAAGAGTGAACCAGAATTCCACTCCGTTTTCATAATTCTGCACTCCGAATTCCTGATTCATTCCCTCCATGATTGCCTTTACAATAGAAAGACCGATTCCACTTCCTCCATACTCTCTTGTCCTTGCCTTATCCACCTTATAAAATTTACTCCAGAGATTCGGAATATCTTCCTCCGGAATGGGATTTCCTGTATTAAAAACAGATACTTTCACTTTTTCCCCTTCCATTTGAAGCTTCAACTCAATCTGCCGTTCTCCTTCCAGGTGATTTAAAGCATTGCTCACATAATTTGTCACAACCTCTTCTACCTTAAATTCATCCGCCCATACATAGACAGGTGCCTGCTCCTGGAAGATTACAGCAGCTTCCTTTTGCTGAATCATAATATCCATTGTCTGGAGGACTCCCTGGATAAGCGATACAATATCAAACCTCTCCATTACTGTCTCATCCTTGCCGGATTCCAGTTGATTTAAAACAAGCAGATTTTTAACCAGCTTATTCATTTTTGCAGACTCATCCATAATAACATCACAATAGAATTCTCTGCTCTCCGGATCATCAGAAATATTTTCTTTTAGACCTTCTGCATATCCCTGAATAAGAGCAATCGGAGTCTTCAGCTCATGGGAAACATTATCCAGAAATTCCTTTCGCATTTTATCAATTTTTACCTTATCCTCAATATCCTTCTGAAGCTTGATATTTGCAGATTTCAATTCGGATATGGTATTTTCCAACTGCTCTGACATTCTGTTAAAGCTCTCTCCCAGAAGATCAATTTCGTTGCCCACACTGCTTTCATATCTGGCATCAAAATCCAAATCCGACATTCTTCTGGAAAGCTTTGTGAGCTCACTGATTGGATTTGTAATCTTATTTGTAAATATCATAATAATCATTCCGCTGAACAGCACGATCACAATTCCAACAAAGAAATAAAACTTATTGGAAATTCCTGCACTTTCCCGGATACTTTCAAGCGGAGTACGGATAAGATAATAGTATCCGTTGTCAAATTGGCCCCAACACTCCACATAATCCATTCCCGCAAATCTGTCATGAATCTGCTGAATTGTACAATTATCTGCTTTCCGTAATATTTTCCCTTTCGGTTTATCCTGCTCCAAATCGTAAATATATCCAAACAGACGGACACGGAGCATATCTTTGCTTTCTCCCCAGCCGTATTCAAAGCTGTTTGCTTCGTCTGTAATAACCCAGGAAAAATTGTTTCTGGCACTGTCCCTGCCAATTTCATCTGCAACAGAAACATCTCCCTTTTCAAGAATTGCCTCTATATCCAGCTTACTCAAAGTTGCCTCTGCCTGAAGAAGCATCTCTACTTTCTGAGAAATATAATATTTTTCCAGAAAAAATCCGTTGATAACCGTAATTGTTACGATGGAAAATAGAAGAACTGCTGTAAAAATCATAGAAATTTGATGGCGCAGGGTATGAAATTTCTTTCCTTTCTTTCCTGCCTCCTTTTTCTCCGGACTTGTCATTCTTCCACCTCAAACTTATAGCCCATTCCCCATACGGTTTTAATATATTCACCTTTATTTCCCATTTTACTTCTCAGTTTCTTTACATGAGTATCGATGGTTCTTGCATCTCCGAAGTAATCATAATTCCACACAGAATTTAAGATTTTTTCTCTGGAAAGAGCGATACCTTCATTTTCAAGGAAATATGTGAGAAGTTCAAATTCCTTAAAACTCAATTCCATTGGCACTCCATCTACAGAAGCAATATGCGCGGCTTTATCAATGACAATTCCTCCACTGGAAATCACATCTTCCGGATTACTCTGTCCTGTTCTTCGAAGAATTGCCTCTACCCTCGCTACAAGGATTTTGGGGCTGAACGGCTTGGAGATATATTCGTCTACTCCAAGTTCAAAGCCTAAGAGCTCATCTCTCTCGTCACTTCTCGCTGTCAGCATAATAATCGGGACTTTTGATGTCTTCCGTATTTCCCGACACACTTCCCAACCGTCCATTTTAGGCATCATTACATCAAGAATAATCAAGTTAATATCTTTTTCCCGATAAAAAATATCCATTGCCTCTTCTCCGTTTCCTGCTTCCAGAACTTGAAAATTTTTTCTGGTAAGGAAATCTTTTACCAGCTTTCTCATACGACTTTCATCATCTACTACAAGGATTTTTAATGCGTCCATTCTCTGTCCCTCCATTTATTCATTCGTCTCTTCTGTATTTGTACTATAACAGAGAAATATGTTCCTTCTGTGAACGATTGTAAGAATTTCTCAAAAAATCATCCTTGACAACTCAAACATATGTGCCTATAATAAAATAACAGGCAGATTTCTGCCCTTTCGTCTGTTTTCCAGCACAGAATTTTCTGTGAAGTCTTCGGGCTTGTACTGGTTTCGACGGGGGTTTTGAAGCTTGGGAAGCCATCCGCAGACTCCTGGACTGCGCACCAACCGGGAACCTAAATATAAACGCAGACGAACAGTACGCGTTAGCAGCCTAATTGCTGCTCGTCAGCCCTGAAGCACTCACACTTTAGGAATCTGGCGCCAACTATGTGAGAAACCTTGCCGGGTAAGCTTTGCCCCGGTAGATGTATTATGAAGCTACTGAAGCAGTAAGCCTGTCGGTGGGCGTGCTACTAAGGGAATGTTAAAACAGCGACTGTGATGGGAGATGCCTGAGGGGATAGGCTTTCGGACGCGGGTTCGATTCCCGCCAGGTCCACTAAAAGCTTTGGGAATGTTACATTCCTGAAGCTTTTTTATGTTTACAAAAAGGAGAATTTTATCATGAAGCACAAAAAGAAACGTCTTTCACTTTTTCTTCCACTTCTTCTTGCTCTCACTCTTTTGTCCCCTGCAAGAACCCTTCCTGTCCAGGCAGAGAGCGGCACGCAAGATATGGCGGTTCACTTTTTGGACGTTGGGCAGGGACTATCCATTCTTGTTCAGTCCGGTGGAGAAAACCTTCTCTATGACGGAGGCGATACCAGCCACAGTGATGAAGTAGTAGAATATCTTCACAACCAAAATGTAGAAAACATTGACTATATGATTTCTTCCCACTATGATGCAGACCATCTGGGAGGACTTTTAAAATGCCTTCAGAACTTTTCTGTAGAAAACATTCTAGGGGCAGACTACTACCAGGGTACTGATTTATATATGGATTTTGTAAATGCAGCAACTGCAAACGCCATTTCCATTCAGTACCCAAAACCTGGAGATACTTTTTCCTTTGGAACAGGAAGCTTTACTGTCCTTGCACCTTCCGGAATTGACCCGAACGACAGCAATGAAAATTCTGTAGTAATCCGTCTTATAAACGGAAACAACAGCTTTCTTTTTACAGGAGACGCGGAAGAGACAAGCGAACAGGACATGATAAGTACCGGTGTAAGCCTTGACTGCGATGTTCTCTCCCTTGGTCACCACGGCTCTTCCAGTTCCACAACCTGGGATTTTCTCGAGGCTTCCACCCCTTCCTGGGCAGTAATAAGCTGCGGAGCAGAAAACAAGTACGGGCATCCTTCTGCCAATACTATGGAACGTCTTTCTTCCATGAACATTCCGGTTTTTCGCACAGATAAGCAGGGTACAGTTGTTGCCCTCTCTGACGGAAAAAATATTTCATGGGATCAGGAGCCGTGCAATGATTATTCCTCAGGAGATTCCTCCTCTGAAATATCTGTACCGTCTTCTGAATATTCCTCTGGTTCACCAGAGCAGCCGCATAGTTCCTCCGGTTCTGTGGTCTGGATTCCTGCAACAGGAGACAAATACCACAGTATTCCCGACTGCGGACGCATGAATCCCGATAAAGCTTCTCAAATAACAGAATCAGAAGCCATTTCCCGGGGATATGCTCCCTGCAGCAAATGCTTCTGATTCTGTTAATATTTCTGTTATAAGATGTCGGACAATTTCTCCTGCATCACAGCAGATATTTATGAATTAAATAAACAGGTGTACAGCTCCATGCATGGCAATAACTACTCACTATAGGGTTTCCGTAAGGAGAATAATTTGGATTTTCCGGTTCAAACGCCTCCCAGAATGTATCCGCTCCAAGACGAAGCATTTCTCCCCAGTATGATTTTAAAAGACGGATTCCCTCCTCTTTAAGCCCGGCTTCAAAAAGAGCCTCTGTCACGTGATGATACATATAAGGTGTTGCAATACCTTTTACAGGGAACAGCTCTTTTACAGCTCTTGTCATAATTGCCCTGTTTTCTTCTTCATTCATCACTTGAGCAAGAACCATCCACACCTGGCTTGCAATATTACATTCTTGTTCTTCTCCCGAGAGAAACATTCCTCTCTCTGGAGAAAACAGGATTTTTTTTGCGTAAGAAACCATTTTTTCAAGAACAGTTTCATATACGTCTGTTTTCTCACCCATAATCTTCGAAAGGGCAATAAACTGTTTCAGCACATAAATCATGACTCCCTGTCCTGCTGTATCCTTGTTAAATTCATTTGACCAGTCTATAAAAACAGGATATTCTTCCCTGCATACAAGTCTTCCTTCTTCATCTACCATAGAAAGCGAGAAGTCCATCTGCGCCTTTGCCACCGGAAACAGCTCTTTTAAAAACTTCATATCCTCATGTGCCATTTCATAATCATAAAGAACAGAAATAAAGAAAAGGCTGTAATCAAAAAGGAAAGTATCATCTGGAAGACAGGAAGGCTTTACAAACACATTTGCCGGAATTTTTCCTTCTGTTGTATTCATTGCGGCAAACAGATAAAGACATCTTTTTACAAGCTCTGCATTGTCAAAAGTGACATAATTTGCAAGTGCCTGAAGACGCAGATCTCCAATCCAAAGACGTCTGTCTCTTTTAGGTCCGTCTTCAAACACATCCTGCATACATTCCGCCAGAGTTTTTACACTGACATCATAAATTTTTTTCAGCTCTTCTTCCAAAGAAATTTCTTTTAAGTTTTTGTAATCTGCTGAAGTTTCTTTTATTACTTCCGGTTTTTCAAAAACCGCCTGCCATTTCGGAGAAGTATCCAGAACTTTCAGTTCTACATATCGAAAGCTGTATCTTCTTGGCAGTGATAATTTTGCTGGAAGCTCATCAAGATGAATATACTCTTCCTGAATCCAGGATTTGCTGAGCCATCCTTCGTAAGAAGCAGAATCTCCTGCAAGCTCTGCCGGAATTTCCCCAAATCGGACACGTATATATAAAGGCGCGTCCATAGGAGAGCCAACAGAGGAAATGTTTACAGAAAATCTTCCCACACAATGTTCGCCAAAATCCAAGATAAGCGAATCCTCTCGACGCATTCCAAAAGAAGATAAATCTACAGGAGAAAGATCTGCCTCTTTTACACCCCAGCCGTTTAACTTTTTCTCGTCTTTGACCAGCTCTACAATTCTTTTTGGAACTACTTTTGTCTTAAAAATCTCCGGACGGTTTTTTTCTGATTTTTCTAAAAGACCTTCATTATGATTAAATTTTACATCTCTGTTAATCTGAAAGGTAAATGCCATCTTCTATCCCTCGATTTCCTCTTTAAAATAATCCTGAAATTTCAACAGCTCTTCTTCCTCTTCTGTGTGAAGGACAAGAACCAGTGGTTTTCCTACATCCATACTGAAAATACCCATAATAGATTTTGCATCTACGAGATATTTTCCCTGCTGTAGATCCACATCATAATCGCATCGAAATGCAATTTTATTAAAATTCTGTATGTCACTCATCGTTCGAAAAAACACATCTTTTTTTAACATTCTTTACTCACCCCTTATTCTGCTGACGCTGCTCCAGCTCTTTCTTTATCTGCGGATAAATCTTATCCAGATTATAGAACATCATAATCACAATGGAGCACACAAGAAGGATCATTGGAATGTAAAGGTACATGGCGCGGATTGCTGTCACTGCGTTCGCACTCTGTACGGCTGCGCTTCCTTCATATCCTCCCCATGCAAGAAGAAGTCCTCCAATTCCTCCGGCAGCTGCCTGCGCAACTTTTCCAAGAAAACCGTTAATAGCTGATAAGGAACCTGCTGTATTGATGCCTGTTTTCCATTCTCCATAATCGACAGGATCTGCCTGCATAGAGAAATAAATGCTTTCTTTTACGCCGTATCCAAAAGCTGTTACAACCGCCCCTGCCAGAATCACAGTATGATTCATTCCTGCCATCCAGATAATCAGAAGTCCTGCAAGCTGTACTGCCGCTGCACAGACATAAAGATTTCGTTTTCCCAGTCTTTTTGCAAAAACAGGAACAAAAAAGTTTGCCGCCATAGGAACTACAGACATGATCGTAGCTACCGTAACAGAAAGTGACACACTTCCGATTACTGCTTTATAATAGTATACAATGGCGCTTGTCTGAATAAAAAATCCGCCCCACATAACAAGAACATTGAGAGCGAAAATAATCCAGGGCTTATTTTTTGCCAGCGATTTCAGACTTTCCAAAAGCGTTGCCTGCGTGGAAACCGTTGTCACGCGCTCTCTTACAGATGCAAAGGTAAAAAAGAAAATCGCACATCCTGCAATGCCGAATACAATCATAACAATACGGAATCCCAAAGCCTCATTTCCGCCGCCGAATGTATCAACAAGCTTTAATGCCGTTGCGCTTACAACAGACGCTCCCAAAAATCCAAAAAACTTTCTTGATGTGGAAAGCGCCGTTCTCTCCTCTGTGCTTGCTGTAAGGCTTGGAAGAATAGATGCCATCGGAATATTTACAACTGTGTACATAAAAGAAAGTCCAATATACGTCACATAAGCATATACAAGTTTTCCTGTAGGCGAAATATCCGGCACGGAAAATGCCAGAACTGCAAAAATCGCAAAAGGCGCTGCTCCAAAAAGAAAATACGGGCGTGATTTTCCCCACTTTGTATGCGTCTTGTCAATACAATACCCGATTAATAAATCTGTACCTGCATCAATCACCCTGCACACCACAAACATAAGGGCAATAGATACCTCATTTAAGTCCATTACATCTGTATAAAAATATAACAGATATAGTGAAATCATCTGCCAGATAAGATTACACGCAAAATCTGCGGAACCATATCCGATTCTCTGTCTCCAGATTTCTCTTCTGACCTTTCCGGTCATTTGCTGTTTTTCCATGATATAACCTCCGTTTCCCTTTCTTCCTACATTGTATGAAAAAACGACAAAGTTCGCCATTGCATTTAATCACCTTATTTATTGATGTTTTATGATATTTCTGGTATGATTACCAAAAATATTCTAAACGGAGGTAAATTATTTCATGACGACAGAAGAATTGTACCTTTCTCTTCTTCAATTTAATGAAGATGAAAAATTTTATGAAAGCTACTATGATGCGAGCCGGAAAAGATGGAAACTGGAAGAATTTTTAAAAAATCTGGATTATCAGGAAATCCTCAACCGCCGTCTGATCATCACAGAAGTAGATACGGGATATATGCCCTCTTCCATGTCTGATGAAACATACTTTTCCCCAGACAATAAAAACAGCATTATTTTAAGTAAACATAACCGCTATACCCCCGCTTTTCGCCACAAACATGTATTTTTTGAGCTTGCCTATGTGCTTTGCGGCTCCTGTACACAGAAAATCAATCAGGATGAAATCACCCTGACTGAGGGGCAGTTCTGTCTCCTTGCCCCTCATGTTTCCCACTCCATCAGCGTATTTGATTCCAGCCTTGTCTTAAATATTTTGATTCGCCGGGGAACTTTTGAAAATCTCTTTTACAATATGCTTTATGACGGAAATAAAATTTCCCTGTTTTTTAACCAGTCCTTATTTTCCAATACCGGAAACTCTTATCTCATTCTTGATACAGACAAGGATAAAAATCTTCGGGAACATGTTCTTACCATGTTTCTGGAATACACAGAGAAAAAGAATTATTACGAAAATATACTGAACAGTCAGCTTATGATTCTTTTTGCAAAAATTCTTCAAAATTATGAAGAGCGCATCCAATATCCTCTTATGACCCGGAAGGGAAATCTGGTATGTATGAAGCTTATCCAGTATATGGAAGAACATTTTAATTCCGTCACCCTTCAGGAGCTGGCTGAAACTTTTCATTTTTCCCAGGGACACTGTTCAAGGCTGATCAAAGCATACACCGGAAAATCCTTTACCCAAATTATTCAGAGCCTTCGTTTTCAAAAAGCCCGCACCCTTCTTACGACAACGGACATCAGTGTGGCAGAAATCAGCCATATGGCAGGCTTTGAAAATCCTGAACACTTTAATCGGCTTTTTAAAAAGCATTTTGGAACAACACCCGGAAAATACAGACACACAGAAAGTCACTCATGATTTTCTTTTATAGTAAATAGCCTCCATTGCTTTTTCCAGACGTTTTTCTAAAATTTGTCTGAGCTGTTTCTCTGAAATCTCATCCTGCCTGTAATATTTGCCATTAATACAAAATCTTGGAATCACCTGTGGTTTCATAAACATCACCGCTCTTTTTTTTCATCATATGAAAAAGTGTTTGTCTCTGTTCTTTTTTTCTCTTTTTCTCATATTCTATTCGGAGGTGAGATTATGGAACTGCAATGCGAACACTCTGTGGGCGCCTTATATATCCGCGTCTCCACACATAGCCAGGATGAACTTTCCCCTGATGCACAAAAGCGGCTCTGTCTGGAATATGCCAGGACAAATCACATTCACATACCGGAGGATTTTATCTTCACAGAAAGCATTTCCGGAAGAAGCGCCCAAAAACGCCCGGAATTTCAAAAAATGATTGCCCTTGCAAAATCTTCCTCACATCCTTTTTCAGTTATTCTTGTGTGGAAATTCAGCCGTTTTGCCAGAAATCAGGAAGAATCTATTGTATACAAAAGTATGCTGAAAAAAGATAAAGTGGAAGTTATCAGTGTTTCCGAACCCCTGTCAGACGGACCTTTTGGCACCCTGATTGAACGAATCATTGAATGGATGGACGAATATTATTCTATCCGCCTTTCCGGTGAAGTAAAACGCGGAATGAAAGAAAAAGCTCTTCGCCAGGGATACCAGACCTGCCCCTGCCTGGGGTATAATGCAGTCGGAAAAGGAAAACCGTTTGTTATCAATGAAAAAGAATTTGAGGCGGTATCTTTTATTATGGAGCAATTTGATACCTGTCACCTTTCCCCTGCACACATTGCCCAACTCTGTAACAACCTCTCCTACCGCACCAAACGTGGGAATCCATTTGACAGAAGATCCGTTATGCGAATTCTGGAAAATCCCTTTTATGCCGGGACTGTCACGTGGAATGGTATCTCTTTTGAAGGCAGCCATGAAACACGCCTGTCAAAAGAACAATATGAAAACAGAATGAAAATTTTACAGTCCGGAAAAATATCATATTATCCCACTCCCGCTTCCGGCGAAAAGCACTGTCTGTCCGGCATTTTAAAATGTTCTCTCTGCCACGCTGCCCTGGCCTTTGGCGGTTCTAAAAACTGCCGCATCTTTACCTGCTGGAAATATGCAAAAGGTCTTCACACCACACCTGTAAATATTTCCCTGAAAAAAGCAGAATCCTCTGTCTTTTCTTATTTTCAATGGGTTTCTGAAATAATCGAGCCTTTCTCATTTTATGAATCTTGTCCTCTCACAAACACTTCCTGTTTCAAATTCCAGGAAGAAACATCACTCAAACAACAACTTGAAAATCTAGCTCTTCGGGAACGTAGGATAAAAGATGCTTATGAAAACGGAATCGACACACTTAGCGAATACCGCGAGAATAAACTGCGGATTCAGGAACAAAAACATGAGCTGGAAAACAAACTTCACCACTTAACCATTCCAGCTTCTCGACCCCCGTCTCTCCCATCTTCTCTTGCTTCCTTTGATGAGCTTTTTCAAAATCCTCAATTTTCCAATGAAAAAAAGAGACTTTTTCTCCAGTCCTTCATTGATGAAATCCTGTTTGATAAAGCCTCCAATACACTTTATTTTGATATATTTATCTCCTGACGCTTTCCATTTTACACATTCTTATTCTTATGTCCTTATGCCATGCGGCGGACCTGACGGAGAAATAGGAGCATCTATGCGCTACCTGTCTCAGAGGTTCTCCATGCCGAACCGTATGGCAACTGCAGTACTGAACGATATTGCAACAGAAGAACTTGCGCACCTGGAGATGGTTTCCACCATTGTTCATCAGCTTACTCGAAACCTTTCTATGGAAGAAATTAAAAATTCCGGTTTCGGTCCTTATTATATCGACCATACAATCGGAATCTGGCCTCAGGCAGCAGGTGGTATTCCTTTTAATGCCTGTGAATTCCAGAGCAAGGGTGACCCCATTACAGATCTTCACGAAGACCTTGCAGCAGAACAAAAAGCCAGAAGCACCTACGATAACATTCTTCGCGTTGTCCGGGATATACCGGAAATCGCTGATCCAATTAGGTTCCTTCGTGCACGTGAAGTTGTGCATTTCCAAAGATTCGGCGAAGCACTTCGCTCCGTTCAGGAAGAGCTTGACGCAAAGAACTTTTATGCTTTTAACCCGAGCTTCGATATGCCGATTCCTCACTCTAGAGAGCAGAAAAACTGTCATTAAACAGCACACCCTCGCTTAAAGCGAGGGTGTGTTCTTCATAATTTTATAATAAACAGGTATTAAAAGCGCACATGCGCCAGACCAGGCCAGGGGACTTGCAAGGCATACTCCATAATATCCAATAAATGCTGTCAAAATTACAGTGCTTCCTATTCTCATTACAAGCTCAATCATACATGCAGCAAAAGGAGCAATGCTGTTTTGCATGCTCTGTATGGAAGTTCGATACACAGCAAGCAATCCCAAAAGAAAATAACATGGGGCTACTATATTTAGATATCCGTTTGAATATGTTACAATTTCAACCGATGGATTTACAATAAAAAGTTCTACTATCTGTTTTCTCAAAAGCAGAATACATACACACATTATTGCATTTAATGTCTCCGTCTGAATGAGACATGCACAGACACCCTTACGGATCCTGTCTTTTTTACCAGCACCGTAATTCTGTGCCACATAATTGGATATGGCAGTCATCATGGCATTATTTACAAGGACGGAAACCTGATCTGCTTTGGTTGCTGCTGTATATCCTGCCACTGCTGCAGACCCAAGTCTGTTTACCGAAGCCTGCATAGAAAGTTGCCCGATGCACATCACTGACATCTGAAACCCCATAATAAATCCCAGCTTCACATGTACCTTTACCGTTTCTTTTATTCCAAAAAAATCCTTTTTCCTTAAATGAAGAACAGGAAATGCTTTTAAGCCGGATATCAGGCAGCATATAGAAGAAATAAGCTGAGAAAGAACTGTTGCCCAGGCAGCTCCGGCTACTCCCATATGAAAAGGCACAATAAATATAATATCAAGAATTACATTTAACATAGAAGAAAACACAAGAAAACAGAGAGGTGTTCTGCTGTCTCCCAATGCTCTTAAAATATTGGAAATCATATTATAAAAAACAGTTGTCCCTGTTCCCAGAAGAACTACAAACATATAAGCATAGGCATCTCTATAAATATCTTCCGGTGTTTGCATCAGCCGCAAAACAGGATGCGCTAATATACAACACAATATCGTTACAATAACTGTGAAAAGAATACTCAATATGAGAGAAACTGAAATACTTTTTCTCATTCCCGTTTCATCTTTCGCACCACATCTCTGTCCAAGACAAATTCCAAATCCATTCGTAAATCCCTGTATAAAACAAAGCACAAAATAAACAATAATGCTTGTGGAACCTACTGCTGCAAGCGCGCCTGCTCCCAGTGTTTTTCCTACAATCACAGAATCTGCCAGCGTGTAAAAAAGCTGAAAAAGATTGCCTCCTATAACAGGAAGCGCAAACTTCCACAAAGAATGAAACGGCTTTCCTACTGTTAAATCTATTTCTTTCGAAAGACTTTTCACTTCTTTTTTCCTCCTCTTGAAAATAAAATAATCTGTTATTATAATAATAAAAACAAGCAGTCCTGTAGTCAGAAAGGAGCCGTAAAATGAAAATGCGTACAATAGAAGTTGATCAACAGCAAAAAGAAATATGTAATCATGGTACAGATACCTTTCCCATGACGATTCACTATGATAATCTTCGTTTTTTTCAAGGACACTGTATTCCTTTCCACTGGCATCCTACACTTGAAGTTGTTGTTGTACAAAAAGGAATTGTTCAGTACCGCCTCCACCAGAGCACTATTTCGCTCCATCCCGGAAAAGCTCTTATTATAAATTCCAATGTATCTCACAGCACTCTGCCCTTTAAGGACGAAGATGTACAGCTTCTTACCATTCTGATACAACCTGTGTTTCTTTATGATTCATGGGGAAGCGACATTGAAAAAAACTGTTTTCGCCCTTTTCTATGCAACCAGAATCTCCCTTATATTATTCTGGATTCCTCCTGTGAAAACGACCGCAAAATTATAAATCTTTTCCAAAAAGCAGACGAGTACTTTTCTCAAAAACCATACGGATTTCAATTAAAAATAAAAAGTCTGCTCTGTGATGCTTTTTTTCAAATTATTGCTGAACATCAGGAAAGTCTCAAAAACTGGGTACCTTCCAATGAGGAAGACCTATCGCGGCTGCAGCTCTTTTTTGATTATATTCATACTCACTATGAAGAACCGCTTTCACTCCGGAATATGTCACTCCATATGAGTCTTACCAAAGAAACCTGCTGCCGCTTTTTTAAAAAAATGACAGGAAAGACAATCACTCAATATCTTAGTGACTACAGGATAAGACAAAGTCTTCCCCTCCTTCTAAGTGGACGCTATTCTGTTTCTCAGGTATCTCAGCTCACAGGATTCAGCAATTCCAGTCGGTTCTCCAAAGCGTTCCGTGAACGTACAGGGCAAAATCCAAAAGAATATATTTGCCAAAAATCTTACTTATTATAAAAAAACAAGCTGTGATATTCTACTCATATATTGCCTTTTTTCATACAGATATTGATTTTATTTATCAAATATCACCTCCTTCTTATTTTTCTTCTCACCTGTTAAATAGACATACAGGTGAAAAAGTTTCAAATAATAATTTTTCTATTTCAAATTCCCTACCCCGGTGTTATAATAGCTGTGATTATAATATAAGTAATTATATTTGGAGGAAACTATTCAGATAATTATCGTTGGGTGTGGAAAAGTCGGAGGCACCCTTGCAGAACAATTACAGGAAGAAGACATCGACATAACTCTTGTTGACACTTCTCAGGAAAAACTGACGTCCTTATGCGACAATATAGATGCTATGGGTGTTTTGGGAAATGGAGCCAGCATTAATGTTCTTATGGAGGCAGGTGTAGAAACAGCAGATATTCTGATCGCAGTCACCGGTTCTGACGAACTGAACCTTTTATGCTGCCTTATTGCGCAGAAGGCAGGTCACTGCCAGACTATCGCCCGCGTGAGAAATCCTATATACAGTAAAGAAAGCGCATTTATCAAAGAGCGTCTGGGTGTTTCCATGTTTATTAATCCGGAACTGGCTGCAGCGCAGGAAATTTCCCGTGTCCTTCGTTTTCCTTCCGCTCTCAAGATTGATACTTTTGCAAGAGGCAGAGTTGAGCTTGTAAAATTTAAAGTACTGCCGGAATTTCATCTTAATGGAATGAGTATTTCCCAGTTGAAAGAAAAATTTAACTGTGACATTCTGATATGTGCCGCTGAAAGTCCGGACTCTGTTTCTATCCCCGGAGGAGATTATGAGATTCACGACGGCGATATTCTCTCTGTTATGGCACCGCCTAAAAATACAGCTTCCTTTTTTAAAAAAATAGGAATGAAAACAAGCCAGGTAAAAAATGCCATTATTATTGGAGGCGGAACGATTTCCTATTATCTTTCTCAGGCTCTTCTTGATATGAAAATAGATGTAAAAATTATTGAAAAAGACAAAGATAAATGCGAAACCTTAAGCGAACTCCTTCCCGATGCCACTATTATAAATGGTGACGGAACAGATCGCTCTCTCCTGATGGAAGAAGGTCTTATGCAAGCTGAAGCTTTTGTCACCCTTACCAACCTTGATGAAGAGAATGTATTCCTTTCTCTTTTTGCAAAAAATATTTCTCATGCAAAAGTAGTTGCAAAAGTAAACCGACTTGCTTTTGATGATGTAATTGACAGTCTGGATCTCGGAAGTGTGATCTACCCGAAATATATTACCGCAGATTCTATTCTTCAGTATGTGCGCGCTATGCAGAATACGATAGGCAGTAATGTCAAAATACTCTATCACATTCTGGACAATCAGGCTGAAGCTCTGGAATTTTCTATCTGTGAGAACTGTCCGGCAGTAGGTATTCCTCTTTCTGAGCTTTCGCTTAAAAAGAATCTTCTCGTGGGTTGTATTAATCGTCATGGCTCTATACGGATTCCACGAGGAAGTGATACGATACAGCCTGGCGACACTGTTATCATTGTCACTACAAATAAGGGACTTCGCGACATCAGCGATATTCTGGAAAGGTAAGGGATTGTTTATGAATTATTCCATTATCTTTTATATCGTTGGCTGGATTTTAAATCTGGAAGCTGCATTTATGACACTTCCCTGTATTACAGCTTTGATTTATAGAGAAAAATCAGGTTTTGCTTTCTTAATTACTATGGCAATCTGTCTCGCTATTGGAATCCCTCTTACTTTAAAAAAGCCGCAAAAACGAGCTTTTTATACAAAAGAGGGATTTGTTGCCGTTGCTCTTAGCTGGATTGTATTAAGCATTATGGGATCTGTTCCCTTTCTTCTTTCCGGAAGTATTTCTCATCCAATTGATGCTCTTTTTGAAACGGTTTCCGGATTTACTACAACAGGAGCAAGTATTATCAGTGATGTGGAAATTCTTCCTCACTGTATTCTGATATGGAGAAGTTTTACTCACTGGATCGGCGGTATGGGTGTCCTTGTATTTATATTGGCACTTCTCCCTCTTGCAGGCGGATACCATATGAATCTTATGAAAGCAGAAAGCCCGGGACCTTCTGTCGGAAAGCTTGTTCCCAAAGTACAGTCCACTGCCAAAATTCTTTACACTATTTATTTCGGGCTGACTATGCTGCAGATTATTTTGCTTCTTGTTGGAAAAATGCCCCTGTTTGATACCTTGTGTATTTCCTTTGGTACAGCCGGAACAGGAGGATTTGGTATCCGAAATGACAGTCTCGGCGGATACAGCACTTATATTCAGGTAGTTGTTACAATATTTATGATTTTGTTTGGTGTAAATTTCAATGTGTATTTCCTTCTTCTCACTAAGAAATTTATACAGGCATTTAAGGTAGAAGAGCTTCGCTATTACCTCGGCATTATCGGAGCTTCCATACTTGCTATTGCCATAAACACAGCGCACATGTTTGATAATATATGGACAGCGCTTCAACAATCTGCCTTTCAGGTCGGCTCTATTATTACTACCACTGGATACGCCACAACAGACTTTAACCAGTGGCCTGTTTTTTCCAAGACCATTCTTGTCCTTCTCATGTTTGTAGGCGCATGTGCAGGAAGTACAGGCGGAGGCATTAAAGTATCTCGTCTTATTATCTTATTTAAAACTGTGGCTAAAGAACTTCATCTTTACCTGCACCCAAATGCCATTAAAAAAATAAAAATGGACCAGAAAACCATTCCTCATGAGGTTGTCCGCTCCACAAATATTTTTATGGCTGTATATATTTTGATTTTTGCCGGTTCTGTCCTAATACTGGGACTTGATGCATATGATTTGACGACCAACTTTACAGCAGTTGCCGCGACCTTAAATAATATTGGGCCAGGTCTTGAGCTTGTGGGACCTACCGGGAATTTTTCTCTGTTTTCTCCCCTTGCAAAATGTGTGCTGATTTTTGATATGCTGGCAGGAAGGCTTGAGATTTTCCCGCTTCTTCTTCTTTTTACAAAGAATACATGGAAGAAATTCTCATAAACTTTACTGCTTTCACATTTTTTTCAAATGTACATCACAATTTCTTCACATTTTTAGGTTATATTAATACTCGTAGAAAGCAATAAGTCTTTCTTAATTAAATATTTTTCTTTTTCATACGCGCCGGTACGAAAGTACCGGCCTCCTTCCTTTTATGGCATTTTTTTAATCAAGACCTTCATAATCAAAAGCAGGAATAAAACTTTCCTTTGCAGTATCTCCTGTTTGCCAGAATCCATTTTCCAGACCAATTTCCAGAGCATAATCAAGAACTTTTTTATATTCTCTTTCTGTCACTTTTCTGTTTAATTCCGTATACTTTTTTTGCTCATATACAGGTGTATACTGATTCATAATGCTGATAAAAATTTTATTTCCATATGTGCTGTGAAGATACTCCAGAACTTTTTTGGAATTTACAGTATGTCCCGGGAGAATCAAATGTCTTACAATCGTTCCCTTTTCTATATACCCGTCTTCATTAAATACGCAGTTCCCTGTCTGACGCACCATCTCTTCAATAGCTGCCTTTGCCCGCTCCGGATAATCAGGAGCATTTGAAAAATCTTCAGCCAGAGAACCTTCCATATATTTAAAATCAGGAAGATACACATCCACATATCCTTCCAGAAGCTTTAACGTCTCTATCTTTTCATATCCGCTTGAATTATATACAATAGGAACAGACAGTCCCTTTTCTTTTGCAATTTTCAGCGCTTCTATAATCTGTGGAACATAGTGTGCTCCTGTTACAAGATTAATATTGGCTGCACCCTGTTTTTCCAGATGAATAAAAATTCCTCCCAGTTTTTCCACTGAAATTTCTTTTCCATCTTTTCCTATGGCAATCTCCCGGTTCTGACAGAAGATACAGCGAAGACCACATCCGGAAAAAAACACAGCTCCCGAACCTTTTTCTCCGGAAATACAAGGTTCTTCCCACATATGAAGAGCGGCACGGGCAGCATATATTTTGCTGTCCATGCCGCAATATCCCCGTTTTCCGTCCTCACGATTGATACGACATTCTCTCGGGCAAAGAATACAATTCTTAATGCTCTCCACAGTGATGTCCTTCTCCACAGCCGTGATCTCCGCATGTATGTCCTTCTTCATGGTGATGATGGTTACACATAGTATCCGGGTTATAATTTAAGTTTCCAGAAAGGAAAGAAGCTACCTGTGCATCTGCATCTCCTGCTGCTCCCGGAAAAAGACGGATTCCTGCTTCTGCAAGTGCATTTCTTGCACCTCCTCCGATTCCTCCGCAAATCAAAGTATCTACACCGTTCTCTTTTAAGAAGCCTGCCAGCGCGCCATGACCGCTTCCATTTGTATCAACAACTTCTTCTTTTACAACTTTTCCGTCTTCTGCTTCATAAATTTTAAACTGCTCTGTGTGTCCAAAATGCTGAAAGACCTGTCCGTTTTCGTAAGTAACTGCAATCTTCATAATTAAATCTCCTTTTTCTTTTTTTATTTTTGTGCCAGTTATTTTCTCTGAGCAGATTTCATAGTTTCCGCCCTCAATAAGAAGGCCCGATGCCTCTACCACAAACCTGGCAAGTTTTTTTCGTGCTTCCACATAAAGACTCTGCACAGTGGCTCGCCCCACTCCCATAGAGAGTGCGCATTCCTCCTGGGTCAGCCCCACATAGTCAATCAGGCGGATTGTTTCATATTCCTCCACATTTAAAATAATAGGGTGGCTGCACTCAGGCTGTCCTTTCGGGCAAAAACCGGCATTTTTCGGAAGTGCTTTTACTTTTCTCGGTTTACTTGGTCTTGGCATGTTTCTTCTCCTTTTTTATTGGCATATGCTAATTATTACTATAGTACAGTTATTAACATATGTCAATATAAATTTTCATTTTTCTTTCTCTCTGTCTAACCGTCTTGACAATATCCTATCTGACACTATACAATAGGCTGTACTCAATACGTAATACAGTAAATATTAAATATAAGGAGATTTTATGAGCAGAAAATATAAAATTACAGCTGCCTGTGCAGCTCTTATTCTTCTTTTCTCTGCTTTTTTCTTTTTTTATCAGAAACAGCAGGAAAAACAAACAGAACCCGTCTCTGTCACAGGATTTAAACTGAACACCATGATCAAAATCACCGTTTATGACAAAATCAATACCGAACTGCTTGAACAGGCAATGGCACTATGTGATACGTATGAATCTCTTTTCAGCCGTACTCTTTCTACCAGTGAAATTTATAAGCTGAATCATGGAACACTTCCAGAAAAAAACGGATTTTTCGAAGTATCTCCGGAAACAGCGGAACTTGTAAAAAAAGGTCTCTATTACGCAGAGCTTTCCGAAGGAGCATTTGACCTTTCTCTTGCCCCTGTGTCTTCTCTCTGGGATTTTACTTCAGAAGAAAAAGTCATTCCTGAAACGGATGCCCTAAAAAATGCTCTTCCTCTTGTAGATTATAAAAATATAACGGTAGAGGGAAACGCCATTCACTTTGAAAAAGAGGGAATGGGACTTGACCTGGGAGCCATTGCAAAGGGCTACATAGCAGATAAAATAAAAGAATTTCTTGTATCAGAAGGTGTAAAAAGCGGAATCATCAACCTTGGCGGGAATGTTCTCTGTATCGGCAGTCAGCCAGACGGAACCCCCTTTAAAATCGGCATTCAAAAGCCTTTTTCAGACCGTGGGGAAACTTCCATCACCATAAATGTTTCCGATAAATCGGTTGTCTCTTCCGGTATTTATGAACGATATTTTAAAAAAGACGGTATTTTATACCATCATATTTTAAATCCCAAAACAGGTATGCCCTATGCAAACGATCTCGTCTCTGTGACAATTCTTTCTGACCAGTCCGTTGACGGAGATGCCTTAAGCACATCCTGCTTTGCGCTCGGCGCAAAAAAAGGCATGGAACTTGTGGAAAATCTTAAAAATACAGAAGCTGTTTTTATTACCGAAAACGGCGAATTTCTATATAGCAGCGGTTTTCCCGTTTCTGATAAGTAAAAACACAAAAAGGAAGTATGAGCTCCATCCGGAACATACTTCCTTTTTTATTAAAAGAAAAACTCTATTTTAATAAATACTGAGAATCATATAAATGAATCCCATTGCCAGCATTTCTACCGGAAGCCCTCTGTAAGCTTTTCCTGTTCTCGCAAACCGAAGCGTCTTTTTTACGGAAATAAAAAGAACAACAGGTACAAATACTGACCAGATAAATCCTATGGTTTCTCCAAAGCTTGCCATCACAAACGGCTGTGAAAAAAGCACTGCCGGAACAACAGCAAAAATACCGTCTGCTCCTGTACTTCTTTTTTTCAGAACGCCATTTGTAAATGCAAGGGAAAGTCCTGCACAGATAAATCCAAATGTCATATCAAGGAACTTCTTTGACTGGAATTCAGCCTCCAGAAGAGTATATCCAAAAATACTTCCTCCTGCACAGAATTCTCTCACTGCTGCCAGCAAAATCCAGAATCCCCAGATAATGGCACATTCCCAGAATAAATCACCATATTCTCCCTCAATCTCCTCTTTCAGAACATGACGGGCAGCCAGAAGTCCAATCACAAAAGTAATCACCCATGTCTTTGTATCCACAGCAATTCCAAGGGCGGAAAATCCGAGAAGGAATGCGCTTGCGCTGACAGAACCCGTTCCAATCAGTACACATGCTTTTAAGCTCCACATCGGAACAATCGGCTTTAAAAGATTTTTCAGGAATTCTCCGAATACCACTGCCAGAATAATCAGAATCCCGGCACTAAAGGCCTCCTTCATCCCGGCGGAAAACAGAATTATTCCAAGGGCGAAGGCTTCTGCCGGATATTTTAATTTCATACCAAATCCTCCGCTTTCTTTATTTTACTGTCTGCAAAAATTCATATGCCTCATTAATACCTGTTACTGCAGCAGTAGAAGAAATAGTTGCACCGGACACAGCCTGAACCTCACCGCTTTCCACTTCTTCGCTCTCTGTATTTGTCTCTCCTGCCGGTTCTTCTGTCGGTTCTTCCGTCTCCACACCGGCTGCTTCATTGAGACACTTCTCTGCCAGAGATACAAAACCGCCTACAGAAATGCTCACTCCGGATACTGCGTCTGTCTTGCCCTGCTCATCCATTGTAAGGAAAGTAAGATTCTGATTTTCCACAAGAGCCTCTGCAAGTGCCTTCGCCTGCTCTGCCCATGTAGGACCATCTTCTGTCATTGTGTATTCCCCACTTTCAGACATGACACTCTTCTTGCTTCCATCCTCTCCGATAGCATCCCAGTTTACTTCCGTAATCTTTCCATTTTTTACCGTCATAGTAACCTGGTCAGCAAATCCGTTGTCATCCGTTTCTCCCTTTGCCTCATATGTGCCGTCCTGTAATACGAGCTCTTTCTCTTCCATTCCTGCTGCTTCTTTCATACACTGTTCTGCAAGAGATGCAAAACCACCTACGGAAATGCTCACTCCGGACACTGCGTCTGTCTTGCCCTGCTCATCCATTGTAAGGAAAGTAAGATTCTGATTTTCCACAAGAGCCTCTGCAAGTGCCTTCGCCTGCTCTGCCCATGTAGGACCATCTTCTGTCATTGTGTATTCCCCACTTTCAGACATGACACTCTTCTTGCTTCCATCCTCTCCGATAGCATCCCAGTTTACTTCCGTAATCTTTCCATTTTTTACCGTCATAGTAACCTGGTCAGCAAATCCGTTGTCATCCGTTTCTCCCTTTGCCTCATATGTGCCGTCCTGTAATACTGCGCTTTCTAATTCCTTTGCGCCTTCTGATGCTTTTTTCTCTGCGGGAGCCGCTTCTTCTCCTCCGCTCATCCCTGGAAGATATACAGGGGCCTTCATTCCTACAAACTGTCCTGTAAACTCTTCTTCTGCAATTCTGGCTCCAAGGCCTTCTGTCTCAGTGTGTTCTGTAACAGAAACAGATGAGATTGTTTCTCCGTCTGCCTCAAAGGAAACATCCATTAAAATATCTCCGCCATAACCTTTTTCTTTTACAGTAACTACATATCCGTCCTCTGTTGCAGCCGCTTTTTCAATATTCTCAGCGCCGCTTACATCAAACTCTTCTTTTACTTCTCCGCTGTCTTCCTGTGAAGTACTTCCTGTATCAATTGCCAGCGCTCTGGAGCCTGCAATCACCCCAAAAGAAAGGGCAGTGACAACAACCAGCGCAAGAATTCCTCTTACATTTTTATTCTTCATTTTGCTCTCCTTATTATGCTTCTTTTCTTTTTACACCATATACATGTTTCTTATAAATCATGGACAGAAGACCTGCCATGCAGTTTGCTGTTAAAATACCAAAACAAATACCCTCCGGATAATTGCTGAATATTCGAATAGCCGCAGTGATCACTCCTGCTGTTGCTGCATATAAAAGTTTCCCTTTTCTGGAAGCAAAAGCGTAGTCAGTCAACATATAACAACCGCCCATGACAAGTCCGCCTCCGAAAAGATTTAGTAAAATATCTCCTGTAAACAATCCTTCCGGGCCAAATACAAATGTAAGAAGTACAACTGTAAAAATATAAGTGACAGCTGCCTCTGCATTTACAATTCCCATATAGCACAGGAAAACAAATCCTACCAGTAAAAGAAGTGTACTTGTTTCACCCATCGCTCCAGGTGTCTCTCCTAAAAACATCTGCAGGTAACTATATCCTGCTTCTGCACCGCCTTTTACTGTTCCAAGCACAGTCGCACCGGAAACTGCATCCGGATTTATTGTATTCGGCACTACATACTGCATTACTGCCTGCGGCCACACAACCATGATAAGGAGTCTTCCCATAAGTGCAGGATTTACAAAGTTATTTCCAATTCCGCCGAACATCTGCTTTACAAACAGAATGGCAAATACATCTGCTGCTGCAAGTGCCCACACAGGAACTGTAACCGGCATATTGAAAACAATCAAAAGACCGGTTACTACAGCGCTGAAGTCACCTGCTGTCACCTGTTTCTTTGTAATCTTCTGCCAGATATATTCTGTGATTACACAGATTGTAACAGAAAGGCCTGCCAGGTAAAGGGCGCGAAGTCCAAAAAAATACACAGCGCCTAATAGTGCCGGAATCAGAGATAGTGTCACATACATCATTACCTGTCGTGTAGTACGTTCTGTACGAAGATGTGGTCCGTTTATCGCTCTTACATTACTCATGATTTTTTCACCGCCCTTTCACGCATACGCTGTTTTACTATATCTCTCGCCATTCTCGTACGCACAGAAAGCTCTCGTTTTGCCGGGCAGATATAGGAACAGCATCCACAGGCAATACATTCACTGGCATAGAGCTCCTCACATAAATCATAATCCTCTTCTAAATAGGCAAACTCTATCTGATATGGTACAAGTCCTGCTGGGCAGACACTCTCACACCCCGCACATCGAATACACGGAGATTCTTCATATTCGTTATCTGGAAGTACAAGAATGCCCGATGTATTTTTTGTTACATAAAAAAGCTCTTCTTTTCCATTCCAGTCAGATGCCACACAAGGACCGGTCATAGGCCCGCCTGCTATAATCCGATTTTTTTCTACTGTCACACCGCCAGCAAGATTTAAAAGCTCCTTTGCTGAAGTTCCAACAGGAACAAGATAATTTCCCGGATTTTTTACAGATCCTGTCACCGTTACAATCCTTCTTGTCAGTGGAATACCGGCAAACGTCATATCTGCTGCTGCCTTTGCAGTTCCTACATTAGAAACGATTACTCCCACGTCTGCTGGAAGTCCACCCATCGGTACCTCTCTGTTCAATACAGCCTGTATCAGCTGTCTCTCTCCTCCCTGAGGATACTGCGTCGGAAGGATTTTAAGCTCCACAGGATTTTCTCCCTTTATCTGCTGTTTTCCTTCCTCCAGAATCTTCTGAAGAAGCTTCTCTGCTTCCGGCTTATTATCTTCCATACAGATATATGCTTTATCTGCTCCGGATGCTTCTAACAGAACACGTACACCATTAATTACGGCAAAACTCTGCTCCATCATCAAGCGATAATCACATGTGAGAAACGGCTCACACTCCGCCGCATTAATCAGCAGAGCATCAATTTTTTTATTTGTCTCATATTTTTTATGAGTGGGGAAACCTGCGCCTCCCATTCCCGTCAGACCACCGTCGCGAATCATGGCGATCAGTTCTTCCCTGGTATATTTTTCAAGGCTCTCAAGACCTTTCAGATAAGAATGCTCTTCTTTCCTTTCCGGTCCCTCTCTTTTAATGATACAGGATAAAAGATTTCTTCCCTGGTTCTGCACTTCCCGAATGTCCATAACTCTTCCGCTTACGCTTGCGTGAAGAGGCGCTGCCATAAACGCTTCCGGACGTCCTATCTCCTGCCCTTCTCTCACCTGGTCTCCAGGTTTTACAAGAAAGCTGCATTTTCCGCCGAAAGACTGCTCCGACAAGATTGTCACTGTCTCCGGCCAGTAAACACGAACAGGCAGATTCATGGTCATTGCCTTATCATACCCATCTGTGGGATGTACGCCTCCGGGGAAAGCATGTTTTATTTTTTTCAGCATGTCTGTTTTCCTCCATTTTTTCCCACAGCAAAATCACAGAGATTTTGCCATGTCTGTTCGTTAAATTGTTGACATACCTCAATAAGATACCATATATAAGGTAGGTTTGACAAGAAGTAATTTTATTATGCCGAACAAAAAAAAGAGTACAAATTCTCCCTGTCAGAAAAATCTGTACTCTTTTTGTTATATATACATTTTGATAGCTTAACAGTTTGTCATATTTTTTCCAGCGCCGGTAAGTCCCTCAAAATCCTTAATAAAGTCTTCTACTGCTGCTGTAATTGCCTGATTTTTCACAAGACCTTCAATTACATCCGGTGCAATCGTAGCTGCTCCGATTCCATATTCGCAAAGCTCCAGAACCTGCTGAGAATTTTTAAAACTTGCAGCTAAAACTTTTGTACTGAGATTATTATTTTCAAAAATATCCTGAATCTCTTTTGTTACCTGAATGCCATTAAATCCCATATTATCAATACGGTTAATATACGGAGCCGCATAGGAAGCGCCGCATTGTGCTGCTAAAAATGCCTGCATAGGTGTATATATGGCCGTTGCAGTAATAAGAATGCCTTCTTTATGAAGCTGTTTCATTGCCTTAAAGCCTTCTCTCACAGCCGGTATCTTTACAAACGTATTCTTTCCCAGTTCCTCGGTAATGCGATGAGCCTCCTGTACCATCCCCTCCGCATCTCTTGAAACTGCCTGCACATGAAGTTCTCCTTCCGCCCCTATAAATTCCCGGATTTCTTTTAAAACCTCATATGGACTTCTTCCACTCTTCGCCAGAATAGAAGGATTTGTAGTTACTCCTTCTACAGGATAAAACTCATAAATTTCTTTAATCAAATCGATATGTGCATCATCGATAATCAGTTTCATATGCCTTTCTCCCCTTTCTTCAATATCTCTTTTATTTCTCCCATAATAGCACTCTATTTCTTTTTTGACAATACGCAAAAATCACTCTATGTCCATTCACTTTTTCTTTATTGCATTATCCATCTATGTGTGTTATGATACCCTCATCGGTTTGAAACGCTCCCGTACACAAAGGCTATTGTGTGCAGGAGCGTTTTTATTTTTTAATATAAAATGAGAATAAGGAGGATTTATGAAAAATAACCGGATTTTTTGCGATTTTTTTAAATATGTTTTTCTTAATATTCTTGGTCAAATAGGTTATTCCTGTTACACAATGGCCGATACTTTTTTTGTTTCTGCTGATTTGGGGACCAAGGGGCTTACTGCTCTGAATCTTGCTTTTCCCATGTTCTGTTTAATGAATGGAATCGGATTGATGATCGGTATGGGCGGCGGCACCTGTTACTCACTGGCCAGAAGCCGCAGGGAAACACAACGTGCAAACCAGATTTTTACAAATGCCGCATACCTGACTTTCACTGCCTCTGCTTTGTTCTTTTTTGTTGGAGTTTTTTTATCGGAATCTCTTGTTCGTATTCTGGGCGCTGACGATACCATGTTTGCCTTGACGAATACCTATTTAAAAGTGATGCTTCTTTTTGCCCCGGCATTTTTTACAAACAATCTTCTTCAATGTTTTGTACGAAATGATGGAAATCCGGCTCTTTCTATGGCGGCTATGATAACAGGTAGTATATCTAATGTAATTTTGGATTATATTTTTATTTTTCCACTTGGTATGGGAATTTTCGGTTCCATCTTTGCTACCGGACTTTCCCCGCTTATCAGTATTATTGTACTATCTCCTTATTTCCTAAAAGGCAAAAATCACTTTCATTTTATACGGAAATTTTCTTTGCAAAGAGTGAGCAATATTGTTTCCAATGGAATTCCCCCTCTTGTAACAGAAGTCTCTTCCGGTGTTGTTATGTTTTTATTTAATTTTATCATACTGCGTTTAAATGGAAATACAGGAGTTGCAGCCTTCGGTATTGTCTCTGTAATATCTCTCGTAGTAATTGCTATTTACACCGGATTATCCCAGGGGATACAGCCTATCCTCAGTTTAAATCATGGAGCCGGAAACAAGGAAAACGTAAACACTATAAGAACTTATGCTTTGACTACCGCTCTTCTTTTATCTGTTGTTCTTTATTCTATTCTGTTTTTCGGCGCTGATCCTATTGCGCTGGTATTTAACAGCGAAAAAGATATGCTCCTTCAGGCACTTGCGATTCCGGGAATTCGCTTATATTTCCTGGCCTGTCCGTTTATCGGTTTTAATCTTGTAACAGCTACGTACCTGATTTCCACTGAGCATCCTCGACCAGCACAGATTATTTCTGTATCAAGGGGAATTCTTATCCTGATTCCTATGGCATTTCTTCTTTCTGCCATATTCGGACTTACGGGTGTCTGGTGTTCTTATCCGCTCACGGAAGCATCCGTCGCCATTATGGCATTTATTATATACAGAAAAACCGCCCGGTAAATTTTTATATTTTAAGATAATTCAAGCTGCTGTTTTACACCTATTTTTCGTAAAACGGCAGCTTCATACATTAAAATTTTTTACTGATTACATTTTTAAGTTCAAATATTTTTTCTTCTATTTCCTGTATTATCAATTTAAAATCATCATCTGATCTTCCGGTTGGATCTTCCAAGCCCCAATTATCATCAAATTCTCTGCCTATAAAAGGGCAGTTCACATTACAGCCCATAGAAATTGCAATATCAGGATCCGGTATTTCATTCATCCTCTTGGAATACTGATTCTTTTCCATATCAATCCCATATAATTCTTTCATAATACGAACTGCATCCTGATTTATTTGTGGTTTTGTTTCTGTTCCCGCTGAATAACTCTCAAATACGTCTGATGCAAAATGTCTTCCCAGGCATTCTGCAATCTGGCTTCGGCAGGAATTATGGACACATATAAATGCAACTTTTGGTTTCTTATTATAATAAGGACATTTTTCTTTAATACACTGTGCATTTGAATCAGAATATGTGCACTTAATCTCTTCTTTCTCCAAAGTAACACCGTAATTTGCATTCACATATTCTATCCCATACTGTAATCCAACCATAGCATCTCTTTTACAGCATCTTGGACCATTTATTTTTCCCAGCTCTTTAATCGCAGCTGAAGTAAACTTCATATGATTCCCCCAGGTTCCGTCTGCAGATAGTGGTCCTGTCCCATCTATAATCGCCAGAGCAGCACCTATTGAAGTAACTGCACCGCATACTCCCCATAGACCGCACATTGCCCCCGGCATTTTTAATCCTTCTTTTTTTAACTGTTCCAAAGCAGTATCCAAATCTATATCACCGCCTGCATTTCTATAAGCTGCAAGCAAACAGGCTCCATCCAGGATATGATGTTCCGGTCCATGAATACTGATATATTCTTTTTTTGCAATATTCTTAAAAATGCGAATAGGATTCGTTTCTGTTTCCATTTTTATATCATGTACGATTAATTCTGCTCTTTCATTTAAAGTCATGTTTGAATTCCCCTTTTCTTTCTTCCTCATATAAAATGCGTTTTCAAAATCACAAAATTTTCAACCTTCCGGTGCAATATAATTTCCTGCTATTCATCCCATCATACCACACAAATTCTTACGTTACAACGCACCGCATCTTTAAGATATGAATATCCGGCAATTTCCGAAAAAACACATTGACAAACCTATTTAAAATGTCTATTCTTTTTAAGGTATAATTTTTTGGAAAAGAGGTATAAAAATGCAAAAAACGGAAAACATCATGGGAACAAAAAAAGTGATGCCCCTTTTGATTTCCATGTCTGTGCCGCCTATGATTTCCATGCTGATACAGGCTCTATATAATATTGTGGACAGTATGTATGTGGCAAGAGTAAGCGAAGACGCTCTGACAGCAGTATCTATTGCTTTTCCCCTGCAGAATCTGATTATCGCGGTATCCTGCGGCTTTGGAATCGGACTTAGCTCCTGTGTTGCCCGGGCTCTTGGCGCAAAAGACGAAAAAGAAGTCGCATCTGCCGCCACCCACGGTTTCTTATTAAGTGGTATCCACTGGCTGCTATTTGTACTTATGGGACTCTTTGTCACAGGACCATTTCTTCGTAATTTCACTGACAATCCTCAAATTTACGAAATGAGCTGTCAATATACGCAGATTGTTTTATGCTTCAGCATTGGATGTATGTACCATCTATATGCAGAAAAATTATTTCAGGCAACAGGCAGTATGGTATTGCCCATGATTTTTCAGGGCGTAGGCGCTATTTTTAATATTATTTTAGACCCGATTTTTATTTTTGGCTGGTTTGGGATTCCTGCAATGGGCGTTCAGGGTGCTGCCATTGCAACCGTAGCCTCTCAGATTTTAGCTGCTGCGCTTTCTATGGTTTTCTTCCTGAAAAAATGTACGTCTGTACGGATTCATTTAAGGGATTTTCGATTTGAAAAAAATATGCTGTGTAAACTCTACACCGTGGCAGTTCCTTCTGCCATTATGATGTCCCTGCCATCTGTTCTTGTGGCAGCATTAAACTCTGTACTTGCAGCTTTTTCTGCTACAGCTATTGCTGTTTTCGGACTGTACATCAAAATCCAGACCTTTGTATACATGCCTGCCAATGGCGTTATTCAGGGAATGCGTCCCATTATGAGCTATAACTACGGTGCCGGAAACAAAAAACGTATGAAAGAAACTTTAAAAGCCAGCCTGGAAGCAGCCGGTGTGATCATGGCTCTTGGAACCTTACTCTTTATGGCATTCCCACAGGGAATTATGAAGCTTTTTAATGCCAATAAGGAAATGCTCGAAATCGGTGTTCCCATGCTGCGCATCATTGCTGCTGGATTTTTGATTTCCACAGTAGGATGTGTCCTTTCCGGTGCATTTGAGGCTCTTGGAAAAGGCCTCCAGTCATTAACTGTATCTCTGCTGCGACAGTTGATTATTATTATTCCCCTTTCTGCAGTTTTATCAAAAACAGCAGGACTATACGGTGTGTGGGCAACGTTCCCTGCAGCAGAACTGATTGCCGCTGTAATTGGCTGTATTTTATACAGAAACTTTATGAAAAAATTAAAACTCACAAAATAATACTCTGATAAACAGGCAAATATAGTATTGGGAGATTATCATGGAATTTAAAATTTACGAATCACTGCCGGAAGAAGCAAAACTTATCCGTCTGAAAGTCTTTGTGGAAGAACAGAAATTTCAGGAAGAATTTGATGATGCAGACAAAAGAGCTGTCCATATTGTGATTTTCGAAGATGGTATTGCCGCTGCCACCTGCAGATTCTTTTACTCATCTGAAAAAGAAAGCTTTGTAATCGGACGTGTGGCTGTACGCAAAGAGTTTCGCAACAAACATTACGGAGCAAAACTTATGGAGCTTGCCGAAAAAGAAATTTCTAATAGAGGCGGAAAAATCGTCACACTTTCTGCCCAATATCAGGTAGAAGGCTTTTACGAAAAGCAGGGATACAAAAAACAGGGAGAAATATTCCTCGAAGAAAACTATCCTCACATTGCTATGACGAAAGAATTATAAAATGAAAACCCCGACAGCACATATATCAACATGAACTGTCGGGATTTCTATTTTCTTATAAAACTCAGATTTCTGTAACAGGACAGACTGGAAACGGGGGTTCTCTATGATCCCCTATTATCTTTTCCATCCATATCATATCGTACCATCTTCCGAATTTACATCCTGATTTATGGAATTTACCCACCATCTGAAAGCCCATATGATGATGAAATCTGGGGCTGTCATTTGTGAGGTATTCGTCCTCCACATCAATACAGGCAATGCAGGCATTCATATTCTGGATATTCTGCTTTCTTAAAAGCTCCTCCAGTTTTTCATAAAGCGCCTTTCCGTATCCTCTTCCCTTATAGTCCGGATTCAGATAAATGGTTGTCTCCACAGACCAGTCATACGCTACACGCTCTTTAAAAACAGCAGCATACGCATAACCTCTTACTTCTCCGCTCTCCTCCACAACGAGATAAGGATAACGCTTCTTTATGTCTCTCATCTTCTCTGTAAACTCCAAAAGAGAGGGCACTTCATAGTCAAAACTTACTGCCGTATGTTTTACATAATAGCTGTAAATAGAAAGAAGCGCTTCTGCGTCTTTCTCTTCTGCCATACGGACAGTAAACTGCTTCTCTGTCTCCAATTTCTCAACCCTTGTATTCTGCAACTGCGCGGTCAAATACTTTAATATGGTCAAACAGCCAGTCTACTACATTTTTCTGAACCTGAGCAACAAAAGCCTCTGTTGGACCTTCTTCTTCCTCAAGCATTTCCTGCAGTTCTTTTACTGCATTTTTAAATTCTGCGTGTTTTGCCTTATGCTCATTAATTGCAGGAAAACTGATTTCTTCCTGAAGTTTCTCTTCTGCGTCAAAATGGAACTCTGTATAGTCAAGAAGGTAATCCAGCATTTTAATTGCCTTTACCTGTCCATTTCCATCCTGGCAGCTTACAAGAAGCTGGTCAATTCTACTGATCAGCTCTTTATGCTGAGAATCGATCATTTCATTTCCTGTTTCCAATGCTTTATCAAATTCTACTCTCATTTTATCGGACCTCCTGCGTCTCTTATGTTTCCTGTCAGCATCTGCTCTTCTGACAGTTCTGAACATATACAGTTTATCACAGTTACAGGGATTTTCCAATATTTTCGAACATATCTGTTCAAAAAAATATAAGAGGAAAACCTATCGTAATTTGAAGGTATGTTTTTTGCTCTGTCTTTTTATATTCTGCCCATATCTTTCCATTCATATATTCCACAAGATATTTACTTACTGTAAGCCCAAGCCCTGTTCCTCCCTTTGTCCTGGAAGCTTCCTGCATATAAAAACGATCAAAAAGTCTGGATGGATCTGAAAGCTCTGTTCCCTCTTCTATGTCATTTTCAAAAATAAATACAGCCTCATTCTCTTTATTTTCTGCAAAAACTGTAAGCTCCGTCTGTCCGTACCGCACGCTGTTCTGAAGAAGATTTACAAATACTCTTGTAAGTGCCTCCTGATTTCCCCTTATTTTTACCGGCATTTCCGGAATGAAAAGCTCTACTTTTAATTTTTCCAAAAGCCCGTAATGAGAAAGACAGCATTCCCGAAGAATCCTGCCTGCATCCGTCTCCTCCAGTTTCATCTGAAAGTTTCCGTCGCTTACTCTGGAAAGCTCATAAAACTGTCCAATTAGCTTTTGAAGCTCTTCTGATTTCTTTCTCACAATTTTTAAAGATTCCTGCTCTTCCCTGCTCATGGACGAGATGTCCATCATTTTTAAATATCCAAGAATGGCAGTGAGAGGCGTGCGAAGATCGTGACTGATATTTTCAATCTCTTCTTTTAAATTTTCTTCTTTTTTTGCGTAGGCAATGCGAAGCTTCCGTATTTCCTCAAGATTCTCGTTTACAGCACAAAGAAATGCTTCCATCGTTTTATCCGGAACAGGAAACTTTACGATTCTGTTTTCTTCCGGCTCCGCCGAAATTTCACGAAGCTCCTTCTCTGCTTTTTTCAGTGTGTATTTTATGGAAAAAAGTCTCCACAGAAGATAGCACACAAGAATACTCAAAATAAGAATCACTGCTTCTTTCATTGCCCCCTCCTTTTCATGTTGCTTTATATCTGCTGCTTTCTGAATTTTATAATTCCCCAGGCGCCAAAAACAGCCATTCCTATCACGCCCGTTACCATACATTTCAAAAATCCCTCCGGTGTATCCCACAGGCATTGATACGCGCCCCTTGTGACAAGAACTTCTCTTCGTAAAAATGTATAAGGCAACCATCGTGAAATTTTTTCAAATGTTTTAAAATACAAACCAAGTATATCCACTGCCATAGGAATAAAATAAATCACTGCCATCCACCAGAGCATGGTTATGGTTTCTTTTTCCATAATTATACCAAGACAGTTCATAAGCATCATTGCTGCAATAGAAAAGGGAAGCGCAGATACCATTGCCATCATCATCTGCCTCAAAGGCTCCCACTCCGGGTTTTCAAGAAGAACATATGCGCTTCCTACATACACAACAAAAACCACGCACATTAAAATAAAGCTGCTGACCAGCGATACCAGCCATTTTCCAATAAGGATCTGTTCTCTTGGAACACCGTAGGCAATGGTATTTTTAATAATTCCGGATTTTCTGTCATCTATAAAAAGAACGCCTGCAATAGTGCTTCCAAGAGCAATCATCCAGATTGGCTGGGCTGTAAACGTATTTAGAGAAAACCGGAATGTCCCGTATGGGAAATTTGTAATAAAATGATTGCTGCCCCATAAAATCAGATTCATAAGAAGGACAAGACCGCACATCACGCCTCCTGCAATATAAAAGCCTTTTCCATGAATGGTTTTATACCACTCGCTTTTCATATAATTTAACATAACTGGCTTCCTCCTTCTTTTAAATTCAGGTAATATTCCTCAAGAGACTGGCTTTTCCGCGAAAGCTCCAGAACATCAATTTCATGTTCCTGGGCAAGACGGCTGTATATCTCATTTACGAACTCCGCATTTAAAATTCGGATTTTTCCATCGGGCATCACTTTGTAATTCCCCACAGAAAGCTCTTTTTCCAGCAGAGCTGCATATTTCTCTCTGTCAGAAACAGCGATTTCCACATAATCTGCACACTCCTCCAGAATCGCCTTTCGGGATATCTGGCGGAGAAGACATCCGTTCTTTAAAAATCCGTAAGTATCGGCCATCTGCTCCAACTCGCTCAAAATATGACTGGAAAGAAGAATCGTAATATTTTTTTCTCTGCAAAGACGAAGAAGAAGATTTCTCATCTCCACAATCCCGCTTGGGTCAAGACCATTTATAGGCTCGTCAAGAATCAGAAGCTCCGGGATTCCCATAAGAGCAATTCCAAGTCCCAACCTCTGTTTCATTCCAAGGGAAAGCGATTTTGCTTTTTTCTTTGCTGCCGTACGAAGCCCTGTAAGCTCCAGAATTTCCTCCACGCATTTTTTTCCGGGAACGCCTTTTTGTATTCTTGCATATTCCAGATTTTGTCTTACATTAAGCTGTGGATAAAATCCGGGATTTTCAATGAGAACGCCTGTCCTGTTTCTCATTTTCTCAATTTTCTTTTCCTCGTGCTCACCAAACAGGGCTATTTCTCCCTCTGAAGGAGTTGCAAGACCTGACAGGAGCTTTAAGAAAGTGGTTTTTCCTGCCCCGTTGTCGCCTACAAGTCCGTATATCTCTCCTCTTTTTACAGAAATTCCCACACGATTCAACGCACAAAATTTTCCGTAATTCTTTGTGAGATTTTTTGTTTTTATAATATATTCTCCCATTTTTTTCTTCCTTTCTTTGAAAACTTGCGTCCTTTCTGTAATCAGAAGTATACAAAAAGGGCTTTAAATAAGTCCTCAAGAAAGTTTAAAGAATTCATAAAGATTACGCCATTTTAAATCCGATTCCCCAAACTGTTTTAATATACTCCTCTTCCCCGTCAACAGCCGCTATTTTCTTACGAAGATTGCTCACATGAACATTTACCGTATTGTCCTCCCCGTAATATCCTCCTTTCCACACCTTCTCGTAAAGGCTTTCTCTTGAAAAAACTTTATCCGGCTCTTCCATAAGGAGAAGAAGAATTTCATATTCATGAGGTGTAAGTGTAAGTGTTTTTTCTTTTACAGACACCTGGCGTCCTTTCTTCAAAAGTTTTAAGCTTTTAAAAGTGAGAACTTGCTCTCCGAATACTGCTTCTGGCCTTTCCTCCTTTGCCCCGCTTCTTCTTAAAAGTGCATACACTCTCGCTAAAAGCTCATCCGGCTCAAAAGGCTTCGTCATATAATCGTCTGCCCCGCTTTTTAAAAGGGTTACCTTGTCTTCCAGCGCTGATTTTGCCGAAAGAACCAAAGCTGGAATTTCTGATTTTCTGTCTGTTCGAATTTTTCGAAGAAGGGATTCCCCATCCATTCCCGGCATCATTAAATCGAGAATAACCATATCCATTATTTCCATGCCAAAGCGAAGTTCTGCCTCTGTCCCGGAAAAAGCCGATACTGCCCTGTATCCTCCTTTTTCCAGAATTTTGCATATCAGCTTATTAATCTCTGTATCATCTTCTGCTACAAGAATTGTTTTCTGTCTCTCATTCATCTCTCTGTCCTTCTTTTTCTCCTTCTGTCAATATCCAAAGCTGCGTCTGACCGCCCCCGGTCTCTTCTGAATTTTTAAGAACCAGACTTCCTCCCTGCGCTTTTACTATGTTCGACGCAATAAAAAGTCCAAGTCCCTGATGTTCTCTCCCGTGGCGACTTTTATCGCCTCTGTAAAACCGCTCCGTACCGTGAAGTAAATCTTCTTTTGAAAATCCCTGTCCATAGTCACTCACTCCTGCCAAAAGAAAGGAGTTTCCGTCTCTCTCTTTTATTTCTGTAAAAACATAAATTCCTTTTTCTTTATCTGTATAGGTAACTGCATTTCCCACAAGGTTTTCCCATGCCCGAAGAAGCTCTTTTCTGTTTCCTTTTATTTTGCACTTCTCTGCGCATTTTTCTATAGAAATCTTTATATTTTCTGCTGCCGCAATCTCCTCCGCCTTCTTTATAAATTCTTCTGAAAGCGCTTTCCCCTCAAGAATTTCTGTTTTTTCTTCCGGGAATTCATTATGAATCACCTGCCTCATTGCCTGCAGATACTGCTCGATCTGTTCCACATTTTTAAGAATCGCTTCACTACATTCTCTCTGCTCTGTATTTAAATCTTCTTCGTTTAAAAGTTCCGCATTTCCCCTTATAATTGTTACTGGCGTTTTTATATCATGTGCAAGAGCCGAAAGCTCCTCCTCCCGTTTTATCTCCATTTCCCACTGCTCTTCCAAAGACATTTTCAGAGATTTCCTCAAATGCTCAAGGGAACCTAAAACCTCCTCAATCTCCTTTATATCTGAATGCTCTCTCTCAAAATCCAGGTTATTATTTCCAATTTTTTCTGTTGCCTGATTTAGTACAAGCAGACGATGCCTGAGCCTTTTTGAAAAAATCCTGGAGAAAACAATCACCTGAAGCAAAAAGAGTACAAGAAAAATAAGAGGCAGCATATTTTCCGGCCCGATTCTGTTTAAAACAGGATGATCTCCGGCAAAATACGCTTTCAACGCATATTTTACGATACAGACTTCTCCGTTTTCTCTCTCTATAAAAAAGAAATATTTCCCATCAGATGCAAATTTTGTATCTGTTTCAAAATTCTCCCAATTCTGTTCTCTTATCTCTTCCGGAAAATTTCCATACAGCCACCTTCCGTTCTCTTTATACACACCGTAAGTACAGTAAGGAGGAATCATCTCTTCGGAAATGACCGAAACCTGCCTAAGCATTTCCCTGTCTTTTTTTAATTGTACTTCCGCATAATTTGCCGGAAGAATCAATCCGGAAACGCCGGAAAGGGCTGCCAGCAAAACCAGCAGTCCCACAATCAAAACCGTATTCACACAAATCTGCACTGTATATTTTAAAAAGAACTGATAAAGACTTTGTTTTTTTACTCCCATCTGTATCCAATCCCCCACTTTGTCTCAATTACGGAAAGCCCTTTTTTCTGAAATTTAGCACGTATATTTTTGATATGTTCGGTAATTACGGAAAGGTCGCTCTCTCCGTCAAATCCGAATATGTGCTCATAAATTCTCTCCTTTGAAAAAATTTGCCCCTTATTCATGGCAAGATATTCGCAGATGGCATACTCACTCTTTGTAAGGGGAATCTCCTCCCCCTTATAAAAAATTTTTCTGGAGCGAAGCTCAAGCTGGATTTCTCCCACAAAAACAGCGTTTTTCTTCTGTCGGTTTTCCCGTCTTAAATGAGCCGCCACTCTTGCACGAAGCTCCCCGATTCCAAAAGGCTTTGTTATGTAATCGTACCAAGTCCTGTCATAAGCTCCTTTTCTCCTGTTTTTGCAGTAACAAAAAGAATCGGACAGTCTACCTTGTCCCTGATTTCCCTGCACAGAGAAAATCCGTCAGTTCCAGGCATCATCACATCAAGAAGGATCATCTGAAAACAACCAAGATTCATTTTTTTCACAGTTTCCGGCTCACTGACCGTCGTCACCACATATCCTTCTTTTTCCAGAGCTTTTTTAATTATTTTTAAAATTTCTTTCTCATCATCCACTGCAAGAACATTAATCATTGCACTGCCTTCCTTCATAAAATTTGAACCATACAAGAATTATGCCACAAAGAAAAACAGTTATCAACAGGCAGATTCCTGCGCTTCTCCTTAAATTTAATGACTCCTGTATCGCCGCTCTGTAAGTATCGTTTAACTCCGTCCCAGTTACATACATTGCCCATCTGGCGCTCCAGGAAGCAGGAACAAATACCCAATTCCCTTCTCCAAGCCCGGTAAGAAAAAGAGCGGATATAAGAGACTCTCCTGCCCCCACTGCGATTGATACAGATTTCTGAAAGGCAAGATTAAGAAAAAGATGAATTGCGTATAAGGCTGCAGAAGGAAGCCACAGTGCAAAAATAAGCCTCACACAAAGTCCCGTTGTCATTCCCTCTTTCCCAAGAAGAGAAGTAAATCCAACTCCAAAAAGTCCCACTGCAAGAAGAAAAGAAAGGAAGGTAAAAAACAGAAGGGCAAAGTATTTTCCAAGGAGGGCGCTTTTCTTTTTTTTCGCTGTTCCCAGAAAAGTCTGAAAATGGTTTCTTTCTTCCAGCTCCACCGAAATCGCAGATAAAAGACTGATTAAAAGAGGCAGGGCAGCCCCCATTGCTTCCGCGTAAGCCATAATTTCCGATTCCGTATTCCAGGCAGAAAAAGAATAATATAGAAGAAACAAAGCACAGCCCAAAATGGGAACTCCTACATAAATGAAGGGGATGTACGTTCCTTTCATTTTTCTATATTCTGCTTTTAGAAACCTCCATGTCTCACCCATTTATTTTACCCCCTGTCTTTCATATAGCTTCCGTCCCATCCCCCAGAAAAGCAAAAACCAGAACATGGAAGCCACAATCCCAATCCACACACTGCTGCTATTTAAAAGCTCCGGATAAAATCCCACAGAACCAGGTACTGCCAGGAGATTACTTGGCATAATCCCAAGAACAGGACACATCACTCTTGCAGGAATCGCTCCCGGAAGAAGCATATAGTAAGGTTTCAAAGAAAGAGCGATAAATGCAATCTGGTATAAAACTACGTGAATCAGAATCATAGGAAGGCTTCCCAAAGCTTCTGCAAGAAACATACAGAAGGGAACCTGCCACATAAACGTAAGGAAAAGGACTGCCCAGGCAAGGATAATTCTTCCTGCTGAAGGAGTATTTGTAATGACAAAGGTAAATTTTTTTCCCAGGATTTCCCCCGCAAGAATCAGAAGAAACATAAGGGTAAGTCCCGCTCCCGTTACCCAAAGCCCATACATCACCTTTCCATCCCACACTTTTTTTTGCTGGACGGGAAGGGTAAGAACCGCATGGTTTTTAAGTTTTTTATCTTTTCGTACAATAACTCCGCACATTAATGCTGCCATTGCCGGAAACATCATAATGTACCACCAGTTGCTGCTGTTTATAATAAAATAACTTCCTGAAATATACATAGAAAAGACAAGAGTAAAAATCGGCATGAGGATCATGAGCTTTCCAACGGATGTTTCCCTGCACTTCATTTTTTCTGCCAGAAAATACTTTTTCATCGGATTCCCTCCCTTCTGTCGCGAAGAACGGTTTCCATAAACATGGATTCCAGATCTCCACATTCAGAAAGGTGTCCCTGAAATCCAAGCTTTCCCTCTGTAAGAATTCCCACATAATCAGCAGTCTGTTCAATTTCACTTAAAATATGACTGGATACAATTACCGTGATTCCCTCCTGCGGAAATTTTTTTATCATAGCACGAAGCTCTGTGATTCCAACAGGATCCAGCCCATTTACCGGTTCATCGAGAACAAGAAGCTTTGGTCTGTTTAAAAGAGCAATGGCAATTCCAAGCCTCTGTTTCATTCCAAGTGAAAATGCTCCCGCCTTCTTTTTTCCGGTTCCGCTTAAATCGGTAATTTCCAGCACTTCCCGGATTCGAGAATCCGGTACATCAAGAAGAAGTGCCCTCACTTTTAAGTTTTCCCATGCAGAAAGATTTTCATAAACAGGCGGTGTCTCAATAAGAGAACCTATTTCCCCAAGGTCTTTCCTGGACCAGGAATGTCCGTCAAATATAATGTTTCCTCCTGTTGGTTTCAAAATCCCTGTAATTGTCTTTAATAATGTGGATTTTCCCGCTCCGTTTGGTCCAAGAAGTCCGTATACAGAATTTTCGGGAACTTTTAGCGATACCTCATTTAATACTTTTTGCTTGTGAAATGTTTTTGAAATACGATTTGTCTGTAAAATGAATTTTTCCATATAAATTACCTCCTATGGTTTTATCATAGGAGGTAATTATAAGGATTTTATAAGATTTTTTTATTTTTTCGGATCCCACATTCCGATCACTTCATTGACTGTGGAAATAGTCACAAATACCTTAAAATCAGATTCATGAAGATAATTCATAAGTGTTTTATACTCGTTGACCGTCATGATCGTCACAAGTTCTGTCTGCTCTTCCTGCTGAAATGCACCCTTTGCTGTGTAAAGAGTAATTCCTCTTCCCATTTCATTTAAGATAAAATTCTGAATTTCCTCATAATTCTTCGATAAGATACAAATTCTCTTTTTCTTATTGATACCGCCGATGAAGTAATCAATTACCTGACCGTTTGCATACGTTGCAAGCATGCTGACTACAAGACATCCCGGTCCATACACAAAAATAGAACTCATGGCAGTTACCATTCCTGCAAGTATCACTGCTTTTCCGATTTCCATACGTGTATATTTACTGATAATTTTCGCTACAATGTCAATGCCTCCTGAAGAAGCATTGACATTAAAAAGAATTGCCTGGCCAAATCCTGCCACAAGAATATAAGCAACTACATCATATACATTATTTCCTGTTACAGAACCGGATAACGGACATATTACTTCAAAAATCCCGAGAAATACAGGAAGTAACATGGAAGTATATACCGTCTTTACACCGAATTCCTTTCCGACTAAAAGAAATCCTATCACCAGAAGCACCACATTCAGCGCCATAGTAAGCATGGATATGGAAAAACCTGTAAGCTCTGCCAAAACCATAGCAAGACCTGATATACTTCCAATAACCACCTTACTTGGAATCAGAAAAAAGTATATACTAGCTGATATAATGAGCATTGCAACCGTAATAAATGCATACTCATATAATATGTCCTTTTTTGAAATATTTTTCTTTGCCATTTCCTTTATTTGATGCGTGCCACACCGGTATCAACAGCAGCTTTGGCAACTGCTGCCGCAACCTTCTTTGCAACCTCAGGATTTAACGGATCCGGAACAATGTAGTCTGCTCTTAATTCGCTCTCCGGAATAATATCTGCAATAGCAAGGGCTGCCGCAAACTTCATCTCATCATTGATTTCTTTTGCGCGTACATCAAATGTACCACGGAAAATTCCAGGGAATGCAAGCACATTATTAATCTGGTTTGGATAATCGCTTCTTCCTGTAGCAACGACTGCTGCTCCTGCTGCTGCCGCATCATCCGGGCTGATTTCCGGAACCGGGTTTGCACACGCAAATACGATTGGATCTGCGTTCATGGAACGTACCATATCCTGTGTCAAGCTGTTCGGAGCGCTTACGCCGATAAAAATATCAGCTCCTTCAATAACATCTTTAAGACCACCCTGTTTTTTCGCCGGGTTTGTAATTTTTGCCATCTCTTCTTTTACAGGGTTCATACCTTCTGTACGTCCCTCATAAATAGCGCCTGTTCTGTCGCACAGTGTAATATCAGCAAAGCCGTATGAGAGAAGAAGCTTTGTAATAGCGATTGCTGCTGCTCCTGCTCCGTTCACTACGATTCTTGTACTCTCTTTCTTTCTTCCTGTGAGTTTTAAGGCATTAATAAGACCTGCCAGTGTGATAACTGCTGTTCCGTGCTGGTCATCATGGAAGATCGGAATATCACATTTTTCTTTTAATTTCTGCTCGATCTCAAAACATCTTGGAGCGGAAATATCCTCCAGATTGACACCGCCGAAACTTCCTGAAATGAGATAAATTGTATTTACAATATCATCAACATCTTTGCTCTTAATACAAAGAGGGAATGCATCAACTCCACCGAACTCCTTAAACAGTACACATTTGCCTTCCATAACCGGCATACCTGCCTCCGGTCCAATATCCCCAAGACCAAGAACCGCTGTACCGTCTGTCACAACAAGGCACATATTCCAACGACGTGTCAGCTCATATGATTTTTCCACGTCTTTCTGAATTTCCAGACATGGCTGTGCAACTCCCGGTGTATATGCAAGAGATAAATCATCTTTTGAGTTCAGGGCAACGGTAGATACCATTTCAATTTTTCCCTTTTTCTCATAGTGCATCTCAAGGCTCTCTTTTGCGTAGTCTCTTTTCTGACTCATTACTTCTCCTCCTGCTGTAAATTTATATAGTTTAAAATGAACTTTATTTCCGCTCTTATACTATCACGTTACTGCTCTTTTTTCAATGTACAAATCGTTTCTCTGCTTATTTTTCCGCCTTTTCTTACACTGGCAAACAAATGCGCGCCGGCTAGCATACACTTCTCATTTTTTTTCGAAAATTTACACATTTCCGGATAGCATTCCTTCTTTTCCTGCGTTACTATAAGCTCAGCTTCACCTGCTTTCAATACATCTCCGGACTCTAAAACCGCACTGCCCTCAAGGAGAATATTTTCTTTTAATTTCGAAAAACAAAATCCTTTTATATCCTGTGCCTCCATCCATTTTTTCTGGGCGTCCGTAAAAATTAAAATCTGACGTTTTCCTCCGTCCCCGTGAACATCTCCTTCAATTCCCTTATCCTTTATGAGAAAAAGACTTTCTTCTGAGCGAAAAGGCTGTTTTTTCTCCGGCTGTCTGTATAAGGCTTTTGCTCTCAGCTTATATTCCCGTTGACTGTTACAATCTCTCCCGCTCTTTCCCATGTATATCCTCCAAGCTCCTGAAGCTTTTTATGAAGTTCTTCACTTTTTAGTATTTGTACAAATGCCCGGATATAAGGAAGCTCCAGATATTTTTCAGGAACTGCAAAATCATATTCCTCCTGCCCCACTTCTATGAAATCAAGCTTCATAGCAAGTGCCGCGGAACGGATTCCAAGACCTGCATCTGCACTTTCTCCTGCTACAAGAGCAGCCACCGCCATATGGGTTGCCGCTTCTCTGTCATATCCCCTGATTTCTTCCGGCATAATTCCTCTCTCTTTCAGACAGAAATCAAGCAGCATTCTTGTTCCTGCACCGCGCTGCCTGTTGACAAAACGCACTTTCTTTAAATCTTCCACAGAAGAAATATGTAATGGATTTCCTTTTTTTACCATAATTCCCTGCACTCTGCCAACACCTTTAATAAGAGCAACCGGCTCATGAAACATTTTTTCTATATAAGACATATTATAAACACCGGTCTCCTCATTCAGCATGTGAATCGGTGCAATGTGTGCCTCACCTCTTTTTAACGCCATAAGGCCGCCCATACTTCCCACATGTGTACTTGATAAATACATTCCCGGGAAATGATTCGGCATCATATCCGCCATAACATCAAGAATCAGATCATGGCTTCCAATAACAACGGCTGTATTTTTAATTTCCTCCAATTCCCGGTAAAGCTCAACCTCCAGCTTTTCTCCAGCTTCGCATCCCTCACTGTTCTGCGGGATTACACAAAAGCCGTCTGCACGTACAAGAGACATGGCAGCTCCGGCTCCTCTTGCAAGAGGCGCCGCCACAATTTTATCTCCCACACAGCCTACCTTTACACGCACGTACTCCTTATGCTTTAAACTGGATACGAGACGTCTGGAAATAACTGCCTCCACTTTTTTATTCTTTTTCTCCACTCTTCCTCCCATGTAGGAAAGAACAGGCGATACAAAATTTTCAAAACCGATATATGCAGATACAGGATACCCTGGAAGCCCGATTACCGGCTTATTATTTACGAAGGCAAGTATCACCGGTTTTCCCGGCTTAATGGAGACGCCGTGGATAATTACCTCCCCCAGCTCCCGCAAAACGTGGACCGTATAATCTTCTGTTCCTGCGCTGGAACCTGCGTTTATAATGACCATATCAAATTTTTCTGCCGCTTCTTTTACAGCATCCCGGATTCTTTCATAATCATCCGGGATCGTCTCAAAACGTACAGCTTCCGCACCCTGTACCTTTGCCATATTTTCAAACATTCTGGAATTGGATTCTATAATATCTCCATCCTTCGGCTCTGTTCCCGGCTCAATTATTTCTGTACCTGTGGGAAAAATTGCAACTGTCGGATTTTTTACCACCTCAATCTCCACAATGCCTCCTGAGAGCAGAACTCCCACATCAATCGGGCGGATACAATGTCTTCCCGGAAGAATCATCTCCCCTGCTACAATATCTTCTCCCACCGGTCTTATATGCTGCCACGGTACTGCCGGAGAAATAATTTTTACTTTATTTTCATCCTCTGTTTCGAGCAAATCCTCTGCCATGATCACAGCGTCATAAGGCTCATGAATCGGATCTCCTGTATCAATAATCTGGTAATCCTTTCCGAAAACAAGCTCTACAGGCGTACCTTCCGAGGCTCCTTCTGTTTTTGCAGCGTTTACAGCAATACCATCCATCGCGGCCGCATTAAAAAGAGGCGAACAATACTTTGCATAGACAGCTTTTCCGGTTATCCTGTTTAACGATTCTGTCACAGGAATCGTCTCGTACTGAAGCTCTACCCTTTTTTCCACTTCGCTTCTATAAATATCAATGGCTTCCTGAACAGGTGTTGTTTTTAAATACAAATTTCTTTTTCCCATACTGCCCTCCTACAATAACTGTACGTATACGGTCTCCCCTTTGCGAATCCCTTCCTTGTCTGCCTCTACAAGTACATATCCATCCGCCTGAGTAAGCGTATGCATAAGCCCTGATTTTCCAAATACAGGAATCGCCCTGTATCCGTTTTCTTCTTTTTCAAGCTTCACTGTCTGGCATACTGCACGTCCTGCCGCGCCCGGAATATTGGAAGACAGAACTGCCGGAACACCCGGCGTTTCTTTTTCTCCTCTTAAATTCTTCTGCAGCCATACAAGAAGAAGCTGAAATACCATAATAGCAGCGACGGGATGTCCCGGAAGCCCAATAAGAAGGGTGCCTGACGGCTTATCCATTCCCACTATGGTAGGTTTTCCCGGTTTTAAAGCAAGACCATGCGTCCATACTCCCGGCTCTGCAATTTTATCTATAATATCTGCCGTCATATCCTTTTTTCCCTGGGAGCTTCCCCCGGAAATCACTACAATATCACTGCATAAAAGGGCATCTTTTAATGCCTGCTCTATTTTTTCATCTTCATCTTTTACGGAAAAGGCTTTATCCACTGTCATTCCCTGCTCTTTTGCAAGAGCATAGAGCGCATGTGTATTGATGTCGTACACCTGACATCTTCCTTTTTCCTCTCCCACTTCTGCCAGCTCATCTCCAGTAGAAATGATGGTGATATGCCACGGTGCATAAACCTTTACCGTATGCTTTCCAAGAGAGGCAAGAACACCTGTCTGCGCAGAATGAAGCACGGTTCCCCTGGAAAGAAGGAGCTCTCCTTTTTTTGCGTCCTCTCCAATCTGCACAACGCCGTTTCCTGCTGAGACAGAAGAATAAACGGCAGCGTCTCTTTTATCGAAAAGCTCCGTATACTCCACCATAACCATGGCGTCTGCTCCGTCAGGAATCATTCCTCCTGTAGGCACATAGGCGCATTCCCCGTTTTTAATTTCCCGAAGCGCAGGCTTTCCTATTGAAATTTCATCCACAACAGATAAAAATACAGGGACGCTCTCCCCTGCTCCCTGTGTATCAGATGCTTTTACTGCATAACCGTCTACCGTTGCTCTTCGAAAATCCGGAATATTCTCCTCTGCATAAATATCCTCTGCAAGACATTTCCCATACGCTTCCGAAAGCTTTACTGTTTCCATTTTCAAAAAATTGTCTCCCACTTCCTGTAAAAGCCTCTCCCTCGCTCCGGAAATGGTATCCACCTGTAAAAACCTCATACTTCACTCTCCCTTTGTATCAGCTCTTTTGACACAAATTTTCGGATTCTCTCATCTTTATTTTCAAACAAAACCTCTTCTTTTTTTCCTTCCGCAATTACCTGTCCTTTGTAAAAAAAACATACCCTGTCACACAGTTTATAAATCTGTGAAAGACGATGGCTGATGATGATCCAGGTAACCGGCTCTTTTTTCTGCTCTTCCAGAATCCGATTTTCAAATTTCTCCACACTTTCCGGATCCATGTTGGAAAGTGTTTCATCTATAATAATCAGCTTTGGCTGAAAAATCAAAGCCCGAAGAAGCGAAAGCTTCTGTTGTTCTCCGCTGGAAAGACTTCTGGCATATTGATTTTTCTTATCAAGAAGACCAAATTCTTCCAATAGCCGGTCTGTTTTCTCTCTGTCCGGCTTCCTTTTTCTTATTTTCAACGGATAAATCAGATTTTCATATACACTGCTGTGGAGAAGATACGGACGCTGTGCTGTCATGGTAATGTCTTTCAATTCCATACTCTCATAAGAAATTTTTCCTTTATCCGGCTTCAAAATATCCATAATCAGTTTTGCAGCCGTTGTTTTTCCGCTCCCATTGCCTCCGATGAAGCCATAAATATGACCTTCTTCAATTTCCAGGTCCTTTATGTGAAGAGAAAAATCCCCCACCTGCTTTTCCAGATCAGTAATTCTCATTTTCCTCTGCCTCCCTGCGGAAAAAATCAGCCAGGCACTGAACAACAAATGCCATAGCAAGAAGAAGAATTCCAAGAGCCATTCCCTCATAAAAAATTCCCTGACTTTTTAAAAGAGCAATCGCTGTCGTCATCGTTCTCGTGCTTCCCTTTATGTTTCCTCCCACAAGCATTACTGCTCCCACTTCGCTGATGGAACGCCCGAATCCTGTTATCATCACAAAATACAGCTCATATTTCATCTCCCGTATAAGAAGGAGGTCTGTCTGCATTCTTCCTGCTCCCATCGTCTTTGCAAAAGTACGAACAGCCGGCGCCGTTTTCGCCGCGTAGGAATACGTCATTCCGCATACGACCGGCGTGATAATCAAAACCTGTGCCAAGACCATGCCCTTTATGGTAAAAAGAAGCTCCATAAATCCAAGAGGTCCTCTTCTCATAGTCAGCATATACACAAACAGCCCCACAACAACAGGGGGAACTCCCATGAGTGTTCTGTTAATGCGTACGACCATCCGCTTTCCCGGAAAATGTACTCTCTCCAACAAAAGACCCATGAAAATTCCCAGCATAGAGGAGATAAGGGTAGAAGAAACTGCCATCTGAAATGTTACTTTGATCGCATCATAGACTCCCACATCCGAAAAAATCCGATTTACCCATTCCTCTAAGCCATTCATTTAGTTATCCGTTCCTGCATTTGGAGTAAAGAGAGCCTGTCCATAATCCTCTACACCATACTCTCCAATTGCTTTCTGTATTTCTTCAGAACAGATCCACTCGATAAAATCATTTGCTCCTTCATTATTTACTTCCGGATATTTTTCCGGATTTACTGCAATTACGCCATACTGATTCAGAAGATCTTTTGCTCCCTCACATACAATCTCAAGTTCAAGAGGTACATCCGCATCTTTTTTCATTTTCAGATAAGTTCCTCTGTCTGTGAGACAATATGCTTTTTTCTCATCTGCCATTGTAAGAGTCGCGCCCATTCCCTGACCGGATTCCATATAATTTTCGTTTGTTTCCGGATCCAACTTAAGAGCTTCCCAAATTTTCTTTTCCTTTTTATCTGTACCGGAATCATCTCCCCTTGATATAAATGCCAGTTTTTCTTCTGTAATCTGAGTAAACGCAGCCTCTATATCATCAGTTGCCTCTACCGGTTCTGTGGGGCCTACTACAATAAAATCGTTATACATAACCGGAAAACGTTCCACACCGAAACCGTTTTTTACAAATTCTTCTTCGCTTGCTTTTGCATGGACAAGAACAATGTCAACATCCCCGTTTTCTCCCATTTTTAAAGCCTCGCCGGTTCCAACTGCATCCCACTTTAACTCCCAGCCTGTGTCTTCCTTAAAAATAGGAGCCAGATAATCAAGAAGCCCTGTATCTGCCGTACTTGTAGTGGTTGCCATCATAAGCTCCCCTTTTTCTTCTGCTGCCTCATTTTCTGCATACACAGTGCATACTCCTGCAGAAATTGTCATCGCTGCTGCCAGTAAAAGCGCCAGTCTTTTTTTCATCATTTTTCATTTCCTCCTTATAAGTACCTTTTTCTATGTGCAACAGACAATCTGTCTGTATCCACCCTTTTAACCGCCTATCTGAGACATCATATGCTGTTCTCCATGCCTGTCCTGTTTTTCTGTAAACTGATGCGCCTGCGGTTTTTCCTGTATTGCCTTTCCAATTGCTTCTTTGACTTCCTCTTTTGACGCTCCGTTTCGAAGAAGCGCCCGTAAATCTGTCCCTACATCGTATTGCAGGCAGGTTTTTAAATACCCTTCTGATGTGAGACGCACCCTGTTGCAGGAAGAACAGAATTTGTGACTCATTGCGCTGATAAATCCGATTTTCCCCTGAAATTCCGGAAATTCATAGTAATGTCCGGGACCATTTCCAAGGTTTCCTGAAAACTTCACGGCTGTCCCATACCGTTTTTCCAGTTCCCCTAAAATCTCTTCTTCTGTACGACCCGCATATTTTTTTCCAAGACCAATGGGCATCATTTCAATGTACCGCACGTGAACCGGATATTTTCTGGAAAACTCCGCAAGTTCAAAAATATTCTGCCCTTCTATTCCCATAGGTACACAGTTTATTTTTAAAGGAATCTCCTTACGGGCAAGAACCGCCTGAAATCCTCTCATTACTTTCTCAAAATCATTTCTTCTTGTAATCTTAAAAAACACTTCCGGATCCAGCGTATCCAGGCTTAAATTAATCCCGTCTATTCCTGCATGTAACAGAGCATCCACCGTTTCTTCCAGATTTACCCCGTTTGTTGTAATCGTCACCTTCTCTATACCCGAAATCTTTTTTAAATCCCCGATAAGAGAAGGCGCTCCTTTTCGCACAAGAGGTTCCCCTCCTGTAATTTTTATTTTTTTAATTCCTAGTTCTGCAAAAATCTCTCCAAGGTATAAAATTTCATCATACCGTAGAATTTTATCATGAGAAACAGATTCCACACCGCATTCCGGCATACAGTACACACATCTTAAATTACACCTGTCTGTAATGGATATGCGTATGTAATCAATTTCCCTTCCATAACTGTCAATCATATTTCAAAAGCCCCATTTCCGCCGCCTTATGAAGACTGCAGCTCTCCTTTTTTTTCACTCTGATTTCATCAAATGAGCCGTCAAGTCCATCGTATTGAAGAATCCTTCCCCAAAAAGGCTCGCCCTTTCCAAGAAGTATTTTTAATGTTTCCACTGCCTGAAGACTTCCAATCACCCCTGCGGCTGCACCAACAGAAGGAATCTCCTTCTGTTCCATTTCTTGTGTGTATCCCATACATTCCAGGCAGGGACTGTTTTGAAAAACAGAAGTCACATAGCCATAAAATCCGCAAATTCCTCCTTCCACAAGAGGCATCCGAAAAAGCAAACATATCTTATTTACTGCTATTCTCGTTTTTACAGAATCTACACAGTCCACAACAACATCTGCACCATATAGAAGCTCTCCACCGTTTTCTTCTGTGAACTCTTCAGAAAACGCTGTGACTTTTATCTGCGGATTTTGTTTCTCTAGCTTTTCCTTTGCTGAGATCGGAAGAG
>UQJE01000002.1 GCA_900541345.1 uncultured Blautia sp. | reverse complement strand
CCTTCTGGTTTGGTACAGATACCAATAATAAGGATAAATACGATGGGGATTTGACGGAACTTTCTGACTACGTCCTGGAGCAGTTTACAGAATTATATGGAGAGCCGGATGAAGTAACAGACAAAGAACAGGAGTATGGAGACGCATTTAAGGGCTATCAGTGGCAGGAAATAAAAGACGGAGATGTAAAGACGGCTCTTAGTATTCAGTGTATGTATGAGCCTTCCGGTGGAAGAATGTATAGTCTTGCAGTTGGGGCAGTTGGCAGGGAAGCTACGATACAGGTTAAGAAAGAAATAGGAGAAATTCCAGAAGATTTTGAGGCGGAGACAGCAGAAACTGCAGAAGAAGCAGAAGTTCCTGAAGAGGAGGCAGATACTACGGAAGAAACAAAATCCACAGAGGAAGCAGATACTTCTTCAGCAACAGAATAAGGTATGTATATGAAAAAAGAAACGTTTTACTGGAAAATAGCTGGATTATTAGAAATCTTTCCCATAATCATAACAGGATATATTAATGTGCACATTTCTACATGGAGGGAAGCGCAAAATATAACGGATTATATGCGTGACAGCATGAAGGACGTACAACTATTTGTTACAACGCTTCTGTTATTGATGCATATTATTATCTGGTATGTGCTGAAAAAGTCAAAGCTGTCGGAGCATCTTCTGACAGAAAAAGAAAAAAGCATAGGAATCAGTACCTGGATTTTGGGGCTTCTTAGTGCTGGTTTTTATGTGATAGTTTATTGGAATATTTTGAGATAGTAATGTATATGGAAGCTGCCGCTTATGCGGCGGCTTCTTTTTCTTGACAAATTCTTTTTCCGTTGTTAAGGTATATTAGATAAAAACTCTGTGAAAACAGGTAGAGGAGACAGAAATATATGGATATTATTCAGGTAATTACACAGGAACTTCATGTAGAAAAATGGCAGGTGGAGGCAGCAGTCAAGCTGATTGACGAGGGCAACACCATTCCTTTTATTTCCCGATATAGAAAAGAAGCAACAGGCGCTTTAAATGACGAGCAGCTTCGTTCTCTTCATGAGCGTCTTACGTATCTTCGCAATCTGGAAGATAAAAAAGCGCAGGTAATGGGAAGCATTGCTGACCAGGGCAAGCTTACAGAAGAACTGAAAAAACAGATTCAGGAAGCACAGACCCTTGTAGTAGTGGAGGATTTATACCGCCCGTACCGTCCGAAACGCCGTACACGCGCGATTATTGCAAAGGAAAAAGGTCTGGAGCCTCTTGCAAATATTTTTTCTCTGCAGATGACTGATAAGACGCCGGAGCAGGAAGCAGAGGCATTTATTTCCGATGAAAAAGAAGTACGCACTGCGCAGGAAGCGATTAACGGTGCAATGGATATTCTGGCAGAGCGTGTTTCCGATGAAGCGGATTACCGCATTTATATTCGAAATCTTACGGCCAAAAAGGGAACCGTTGTTTCTGCTGCAAAGGATAAAGAGGCGCAGTCTGTTTATGAGATGTACTATGAGTTTGAGGAGCCGGTGAAAAAGCTGGCAGGACATCGTGTTCTGGCTCTTAACCGGGGAGAAAAAGAAAAGATTCTCACAGTAAAAATTTCCGCTCCTGAGGACGAGATTCTCCGGTATCTGGAGCATCAGGTAATTATTCGAGAGAATCCGAATACAACTCCAGTTTTAAAAGCAGTTGTAGAAGACAGCTATAAGCGTTTGATCGGACCTGCTATTGAGCGTGAAATCAGAAGCGAACTTACAGAAAAGGCAGAGGACGGGGCAATCAGCGTGTTTGGAAAAAATCTGGAGCAGCTTCTTATGCAGCCTCCAATTTCCGGACAGGTTGTACTTGGCTGGGATCCGGCATTCCGTACAGGCTGTAAGCTTGCGGTTGTAGATGCAACAGGAAAAGTTCTGGATACTACCGTTATTTATCCTACAGCGCCTACGACAGATGCAAAAATCAAGGCAGCAAAAGAAACGCTGAAAAAACTGATTGAAAAATATAATATCACACTTTTTTCTCTGGGAAACGGAACGGCATCAAGAGAATCTGAGCAGGTCATTGTAGAACTTTTCAAAGAGATTCCGGAGAAAGTGCAGTATGTGATTACAAATGAGGCGGGAGCTTCCGTGTATTCTGCAAGTAAGCTGGCAACAGAGGAATTTCCGAATTTTGATGTAGGACAGAGAAGTGCGGCATCTATTGCGAGACGTGTGCAGGATCCGCTTGCAGAGCTTGTAAAAATTGATCCGAAATCCATCGGTGTAGGACAGTATCAGCACGATATGAATCAGAAAAAGCTTGGAGAAGCTCTTGGCGGTGTTGTAGAGGATTGTGTAAATAAAGTTGGCGTTGACTTAAATACAGCTTCTGCTTCTCTTCTTGAGTACATTTCCGGTATTTCTAAAGCAATTGCAAAAAATATCGTGGCGTATCGTGAAGAAAACGGAAGATTTACAAGCAGAAAAGAGCTTTTAAAGGTAGCAAAGCTTGGTCCGAAGGCATTTGAGCAGTGCGCCGGATTTATGCGTATTGCAGACGGAAAAAATCCTCTTGATGCAACAAGCGTTCACCCGGAAAGTTATGAGGCGGCATCTGCACTTCTGGAACGTCTTGGTTATACAACAGAGGATATTTCCGGGGGAAAACTTGCAGGTCTTTCCCGTAAAATCAAAGATTATAAAAAAATGGCACAGGAGCTTGGATTGGGAGAGCTGACTCTTCAGGATATTGTAAAAGAGCTGGAAAAACCTGCCCGTGACCCTCGTGACGAGATGCCAAAACCCATTCTTCGTACAGATGTCCTTGATATGAAAGATTTAAAAGAGGGAATGATTTTAAAAGGAACGGTAAGAAATGTAATTGACTTTGGTGCATTTGTTGATATCGGAGTACATCAGGACGGACTTGTTCATATCTCTGAAATCTGCGAGAGATATATTAAACACCCGCTGGAGGCAGTAAGCGTTGGAGATGTTGTAGATGTGCGTGTCATTGGCGTAGACATGAAGAAAAAGAGAATCAGCCTTTCCATGAAGGGAACAAAATAAAATGCTTGAGTATTTTCTGTACTATCTTATTATAATCAATATTTTGACATTTATTATTTACGGTATTGATAAGGAAAAAGCAAAAAAGGGACAGTGGAGAATTCCGGAAAGCATTCTGCTTCTTCTGGCAGTTGTGGGCGGATCTTTTGGAGCATGGTTTGGAATGAGAAAATTTCACCATAAAACCAGAAAACCGAAATTTTATATTTCGGTTCCGCTGATTTTCATTGCACAGGTAATTGTAATCTGTACAGTAATGAGAAAATTTTATTATTAAAAAGGAGAAATCATGGAAACCCAGGTTCAGGAAATCAGTAAGGAAATTCATAAATTTCCGCAGTATATAGAAGATAAGCTGCCAGCCATTACCGGTTTTTGCCTTCGCATTGTCATAGCCCTTCTTGTATTCTGGCTGGGTGGTAAGCTCATACGGTGGCTTTTAAAGTTTATAAAGCGATCTCTTGGCAGAGCCAATATTGATGAAGGCGTGGTACAGTTTGCCTGCTCGCTTTCAAAGGTTGTGTTATATGCCCTTCTTATTTTTAACATTGCCACGTATTTTGGCGTAAAGGAATCTTCGGTTGCCGCGCTTCTGGGAACGGCAGGTGTGACGATCGGTCTGGCTCTTCAGGGTGGTCTTGCAAATATAGCCGGTGGAATGATGATTCTCATATTTAAGCCTTTCCAGGTGGGTGATTATATTGTGCAAAGCGGGCAGGTTGGATGTGAAGGAACGGTCATAAAAATTGAAATTTGTTATACGACGCTGCTTTCTATTGATAATAAACATGTAATTATTCCAAATGGAACGCTTTCGAACAGTATTATTACAAATGTGACAGCGAGAGAACAGAGAAAACTGGAAGTCAAGGTTGGAATTTCCTATCAGTCAGATATGCACAAGGCAAAGGAGATTTTGGAACGTCTCTTAAAGGAAGATCCGGATACAAAAGAAGGCGAGGACATGGTAGTGTTTGTAGACAGCCTTGGCGACAGCTCTGTTGTTATGGGATTTCGTGTATGGGTTCCTACTGACTGTTACTGGCCGGCAAGATGGCGGTTAAATGAAAGAATAAAAGAAGAGTTTGATGCAAATGGAATTGAAATTCCATTTAATCAGCTTGATGTTCATGTATATCAGAAAGAAAACGAGAGATAAAAAAGTCCCCCGGAAAGGCAGCGCGATAAAGCGTGTACTTTTCCGGGGGAAAGCTTTTATTCTTCTTCTTTTTTCTCCACAACAAGGGTATCTGGTTCTTCTGCTGAAAAAACATAGCCGCAAGGACATTTGGCATCTTCCATAATACGGCCTCTTACAGTGAAGACTTCTACAATTTTACCGCATTTCGGACAGGTTCTCTCTTCCGGAACCGGGGTTCTGTATTTTGATTCGCAACCGTCTAATACTGCCATACATCTTACCTCCTGTAATGTGTGTGCACAGAAATCTCTGTGGAATGAAATGTTATGTATTTATTATATCCTGCCGAAGAAGGAATAGCAAGCTGGAATTTCAATAGACGAACTTCCGGCTGTGTGATAACATAGAGGTAAGTAAAAATCAGGAAAGGAGCAGGAATTGTATGAAAGATATAAGTGTGCCTATAGGTAATTCTGATTTTAGAGAGATAAGAGAAGAGGGATATTACTATATAGATAAAACGGGATTGATTGAAGAATTATTGCACAAGCAAGGAACGAAGATAACTCTGATCACCCGTCCGAGGCGCTTCGGAAAATCTCTGGGAATGAGTATGTTGGCGCATTTCTTCGATATTCGCGAGGACAGCCGGAGGCTGTTTGAGGGACTGAAAGTATCTGGGAATAAAGAACTGTGTGAGAAGTGGCAGAACCAGTACCCTGTGTTGTTCTTGTCTTTTAAGGATATTGACGGACTTGATTTTGAAGGGGCAAAAGATATGCTTCGAAGCAGAATTTTTGAATTGTGTATGGAACACAGTTATCTGGAGAAAAGCGAAAAAGTCAGCGAATATGCCCGTACATTTTTTTCACAGATGTCGGACATAGTAAACGGAAAAATGACAGATGCCCAGCTAAAAACAAGTATTTCGCTGATTATACAGATGATGCAGAAATATTATGGAAAACAAGTCATTTTGCTGATTGATGAGTATGATGTTCCTGTTGCGAAAGCAAATATAAATGGGTATTATGAACAGATGATTGATCTGATACGAGGAATTCTGAGCGCTGCTTTAAAAGATAATACCGCTCTCAAATTTGCAATATTGACTGGCTGTTTAAAGATTACAAAAGAAAGCATTTTTACAGGAACAAACAATTTTACAACGGATACGATTTCGGACAGACGTTATAATGAATACTTCGGATTTACGCATAAAGAAGTAGAAAAACTTCTGCAAGATGCAGAAATGGAAAACAAATTGGAACTGGTACAACAATGGTATGATGGATATCATTTTGGTGATATGGATATTTACTGCCCCTGGGACGTGCTGAATTATGTAAAAAAGGTCTTGGAACAGGGATTGGAAAAACCGGAAAATTTCTGGGAGCATACAAGTGATAATGCCGTAATTGAACAGTTTCTTGAAAAGACAGATTTTGACGTAACAGAAAAATTTGAGACGCTTTTATCCGGTAATTATATTAAAGAAACAATCAGTGAAAACCTGACTTACAATTTCCTTGCATCATCAGAAGAAAACCTGTGGAGTCTGTTGTACATGACAGGCTATCTGACAAAAGTAAAACCGGAAGATATGGAAAAAGATGATAAATTGGAAGAGGGGCAGACAGCTCTTCGAATTCCCAATGCAGAGGTCACAGATATTTTCCGAAAAAGTGTTGTGGAATGGTTTCATAAAAAAGTTATGAATAGCGACAGACGGGAGCTTTTCTCTGCCTTATGGAATGGAGATGCAGAGGCGCTTACAGAACTTCTGTCTGATTTGTTGTTTGATACCATCAGCTTTCATGATTACGCAGAAAGCTTTTATCATGCTTTTGTGACAGGAATGGTTGTAAGTGCAGGTTATATCGTGGAATCTAATTATGAAAATGGTCTGGGAAGGTCGGATATTGTAGTGAAAGACCGTCGGAAGCGAAGAGCTGTGGTAATAGAAGCAAAGATTGCAGCAGACGAAAATACGATGGAGCAAGAATGCAGAAACGCCCTTTTTCAGATAGAAGAGAAACAGTATGCCAGAAAACTTGAGAGAAGTGGATTCCGGAAGGTAATTCGTTATGGGATTTCATTTTATAAAAAAGAGTGCCTGGTGAGAACGGCAGCGGTATAATTTATCTGTTGCAATTTTATAGAAATACGACTATAATGGGCATATAAAAAGAAAATTTCTTCGGGGTTGGGTGACAGCGAAACGCTGAATTCCCTACCGGCGGTATAGTCCGCGACCCGCGCAAGCGGCTGATTTGGTGAAATTCCAAAACCGACAGTAAAGTCTGGATGAGAGAAGAATTTAAATTTCATTAAAAATCTCAGTGCCCCCGGAGTTTCGTTTCCGGGGGCTTTCCTGTATCTGCAGATACGGGATATAAGAAATTTTCTTTTTTGCGGCACATGCAGCCGAAAGAATAATTTCTAAAAGGAGAGATGAATATGAGTGAACAAGTATTAAGAAGCGGGAATGCGATGGACAGGACGCGGACAAGGACCATTGCCCAGGTGGCAATGCTGGGAGCAGTAGCAGGGGTTTTAATGAATTTTGAGTTTCCCCTTCCATTTTTAGCTCCCTCGTTTTACCAGCTTGATTTCTCGGAAATTCCGGTTCTTGTGGGAGCCTTTGCAATGGGACCTGTCGCCGGAGTGCTGATTGAGCTTGTAAAGATCCTTGTGCATCTTGTGACGAAAGGAACGATGACAGCAGGCGTGGGAGATATTGCGAATTTTCTTATGGGCTGCGCGTTTATTGTTCCGGCAGGGCTGATTTACAGGTTTCACTATGTAAAGAGCAGGAAACACGCGGTTATGGGAATGGCTGTGGGAACAGTCATTACGACCATTCTTGCCTGTGTGCTGAACGCTTACATTCTGCTTCCGGCGTACGGAAAGGCATTTGGTGTTCCTGTTGAGTCTTTTATTGAGATGGGCAGTGCAGTAAATAACGGAGTGAACGGGCTTCTTGGATTTGTTATATTAATTATTGTGCCTTTTAATCTCGTGAAATACACATTAACTTCTGTTATTGTATTTTTTATTTATAAGAAGCTCCGTGTGATTTTAAGAGCAGATTAAAAAGGTAAGAAAGGCGGACATACATGGGGAAAATTAATAAAGTAGAAAAGCTTACAGACTGTAAACATCTGAATTTATATGCTGTGGATGCAACAAGTGTGCACAATACTCCGGTATCTTATTACGTGGCGTCAAGGGCTGAGGAGATAGAAAATTTAAAGCTTCGCACAAAGAAAAATACACCGGACGGCGTGATCATCTACAGCCTTTACGGGGAGAAGAGAGACAAGGTTGTTCTTGTGCGCCAGTACAGATATGCGATTGATGACTATATTTATGAATTTCCGGCAGGTCTGGTGGAAAAAGGGGAGGATTTCCATGAGGCGGCAAAAAGAGAACTTTATGAGGAGACAGGTCTTACTCTTCATCCGATTGAAGCACCGGAAATGTATGAGAAGCCGTATTTTACTACAGTTGGCATGACGGATGAATCTTGTGCTACTGTTTATGGATATGCAGACGGGGAGATTAGTAAAGCAGCACAGGAGGATTCTGAAGAAATTGAGATTGTGCTTGCTGATAAAGAAGAGGTACGAAGGATTTTGAAAGAAGAAAAGGCTGCAATTATGTGTGCGTATATGCTGATGCACTTTTTAAAAGAGGAAGAGCCTTTTGGATTTTTGAAGGATGAAAAAATATGATTGCCACATTGACTTTAAATCCCTGCATCGACAGAACGGTTACAGTAGATTCTTTTCATTATGGAGAAACGAACCGGGCGGATAAGGTACAGACAGATATATGCGGAAAAGGGATAAACGTAAGCGGAGTTCTTAAAAATCTGGAGCAGGAAACTATGTGTTTTGGATTTTGTCCAAAAGAGGACAAAGAGAAACTGCAGGGATTTTTAGACAGCCGTTCCATTCCCTGTGAGTTTGTGGAAACAGAGGGCGGGCTTCGTGTAAATCTCAAGATTTTTGACGCTTCCAAAGGCATTCTTACAGAAGTGAATGAGAAAGGGAGGACTGTTTCCGGGGAGGCCTTTTCACTTCTCACGGAAAAGGCAGAGAAGGTTTTTGAAAAGGCTTCGGTTCTTGTATTGAGCGGAAGCGTACCTCCCGGAGTGCCGTCAGACATTTACAGGATACTTACAGAAAAGGCTCTGAAAAAAGGAATACGGGTAATTCTCGACGCTTCGGGAGAACTTTTAAAAGAAGGAATTAAGGGAAAGCCTTATCTTATCAAGCCTAATATGGAGGAGCTGGAAGAACTGTTCGGAAGAAAGTTTGAGAAAGATGAGGAGATATTAAAGGCTGCGGAATCCATTTTAGAATCCGGGGTATCTTATGTATGTATTTCTATGGGAAAAAGGGGAGCTTTTCTTGTTGGAAAAGAAAAAGCCATATTTTCTCCGGCGATTCCTGTTTCTGTGAAGGGAATTCAGGGTGCAGGAGATTCTCTTGTGGCAGGGATGTGTATGGCAATTGAGCAGGAGGCAGATATGGAAACGATGCTCCGTCTTGCAGTTGCGGCAGCGGGCGGCTCTCTTTTAAGAGAAGGAACAAAGCTCTGCGAGAAACAGGAGTTTGAAAAATTTTTAAAAGAGGTAAAAATTGTTCCGGTAATTTATTGACAAAGTTTTATTGACAAATTATAATGTGTTCAGTGAGTAAAACAGAGTATGTTTTGCAAAGCGAATTATTGATTGAGTTAAAAGCTCAAATTTTATAAGTTGATTACTTTATAATCATTGCGTAAGCATGTCATCTTGTGAAACGGTCAATAAGAGTAGCTGGTAATTTACAGACAATACTCTGGAAATATTCATAGAGAATAGAATTTCTAATGTCGTTATAGAAGCAAGTGGATGGTTCCGCTTGCTTTTTTTGTTGCGCGGAGAGGAGAAAAAGTGAATTTTGAAAAACAGAAATCTGCGCCTGTGTATGAAGCGCTGGAGCGTTTTCGAAAAAGAAGGGTAGTACCTTTTGATGTACCGGGACACAAAAGGGGAAGAGGAAATCCGGAGCTTGTAAATCTGCTGGGCGAGAAATGTGTGGGACTTGATGTGAATTCTATGAAACCGCTGGATAATCTTGGACATCCGGTATCTGTGATCCGGGAAGCGGAAGAATTGACAGCAGAAGCTTTTGGGGCGGCACATGCTTTTCTTATGGTTAACGGAACGACAAGTTCTGTGCAGAGCATGATTCTGTCGGTCTGTAAGGCGGGAGATAAGATTATTCTTCCAAGAAATGTGCATAAAAGTGTGATTAATGCTCTTGTACTTTGCGGTGGAATTCCGGTGTATGTGGAGGCAAAGGTAAATCCGAAAATTGGGATTGCTATGGGTGTGGAAGTGGAGGAAATGCGTCGGGTAATGGATGAGAATCCGGATGCAGTGGCCGTTTTTGTCAATAACCCTACTTATTATGGAATTTGTTCCAATATAAAAAAGATAGCAGAGATGGCACATGCGAGAAACATGAAAGTTCTTGCAGATGAGGCACATGGAACGCATCTTTATTTTGGAGAAAATCTTCCTATGTCTGGAATTGCGGCAGGGGCGGATATGGCTGCTGTTTCCATGCATAAGTCAGGCGGAAGTCTGACTCAGAGCTCTATTTTGCTTTGTGGAGAAAACATGGATGCAGAGTATGTGAGGCAGATTATTAATCTGACACAGACAACGAGTGCATCGTATCTTCTTCTTTCCAGTCTTGATATTTCAAGACGAAATCTGGCTCTTCGCGGAAGGGAATCTTTTGAAAAGGTAACAAGGATGGCTGAGTACGCCAGGAATGAAATCAACGCGATTGGCGGATATTATGCCTACGGAAAAGAATTGATTGATGGCGACAGTGTATTTGATTACGATGTAACGAAACTTTCTGTTTATACACAGGGAATTGGTCTTACAGGGATTGAAGTGTATGACCTTTTAAGAGATGAGTATGACATTCAGATTGAATTTGGAGACATAGGAAATATTCTGGCGTATATTTCTATTGGAGACAGGATTCAGGATATAGAAAGACTGGTAGGGGCTCTCGAAGATATTCGTCATACTTACCAGAAAGATTCCAGAGATCTGTATTGTGGAGATTTTATCAAACCGGAGTGCGTTATGTCTCCCCAGAGAGCGTTTTACGCAGAGAAAAAACAGATTCCGCTGAGAGAGACAGCCGGATGCATATGCGGGGAGCTGGTTATGTGCTACCCTCCCGGAATCCCCATTCTTACACCGGGAGAGCGAATTACAGGAGAGATTATCAAATATATTTCCTATGCAAAAGAAAAGGGATGTTCACTTCAGGGAACAAAGGATTCAGAGGTGGAATATCTAAGTGTGATGATATAAGGAGGGAGAAATGGATATTTGGTTTTCTCAGATGGATACTGAAAATGTAAAGACCAGTATAAGGGTGGATAAGCAGCTTTTCAGTGCTACAAGCGAATATCAGAGAATAGATGTTTTTCAGTCAAAAGAATTTGGAAAAATGATCGTTCTTGACGGAGAGATTATTTTTTCCGAAGCGGATGAATTTATATATAACGAGATGGTCGTACATGTACCGATGGCAGTGCATCCACATGTGAAAAATGTGCTGATCATCGGGGGAGGAGATGGCGGAGTTGCCAGAACCTGTATTGAATATCCGGAAATTGAAACGATTGATGTGGTAGAGCCGGATGAAATGTTTGTAAAAGTAAGTCGTAAATTTTTTCCGGAAACAGCGAAAGGGTTTGACGATGAAAGAGTAAAAATCACAAATATTGACGGACTTCGTTTTTTAAGGCGGTGTGAGAATCAGTATGATTTGATCATTAATGATTCTACAGATCCGTTTGGACATACGGAGGGGCTTTTCACAAGGGAGTTTTACGGAAAATGCTATCGTGCCCTTCGAGAAGACGGAATTATGGTTTACCAGCACGGAAGTCCTTTTTATGACGAGGACGAGGCTGCCTTTCGAGCCATGCACAGGAAGGTTTATAAAAGCTTTCCCATAAGCCGCGTTTACCAGGCAAGCATTCCTACTTGTCCTGCAGGCTACTGGATGTTTGGCTTTGCTTCAAAAAAATACCATCCTCTTCGTGATTTTAATCCGGAAAGGTGGAAAAAACGAGGAATTAAAACGTGGTATTATACGTCAAATCTTCATAGAGGAGCGTTTATGCTTCCTAAATATATAGAAGACTTATTAAAAGAGGAGGAAAATATATAATGAGTAAATTAATGATTATTGGATGCGGCGGAGTTGCTTCTGTTGCTGTGCACAAATGTTGTCAAAACAGTGAGGTGTTTGAGGAGATTATGATTGCGAGCCGCACCGTTTCCAAGTGCGATGCCTTAAAGGAGAAGCTTGCGCCGACAACAAAAACAAAGATTACAACTGCACAGGTAGATGCAGATAATGTGGAGGAACTGACTGCTTTAATTAAGTCTTATAATCCGGATGCAGTTTTAAATGTGGCTCTTCCATACCAGGATCTTACGATTATGGATGCGTGCCTTGCAGCAGGAGTTCACTATATTGATACTGCAAATTATGAGGCGGAAAACACAGAAGATCCTCAGTGGAGAGCTGCTTATGAGGAGAGATGCAAACGCCTTGGATTTACTGCATATTTTGATTATTCCTGGCAGTGGGCATATAAAGAGCGTTTTGAAAAAGCTGGTCTTACCGCCCTTCTTGGAACAGGCTTTGACCCTGGGGTAACAAGTGTATTTACTGCATATGCGCTGAAACATTATTTTGATGAAATTCATACGATTGATATTCTGGACTGCAATGGAGGGGATCATGGTTATCCGTTTGCAACAAACTTCAATCCGGAAATCAATTTAAGAGAAGTATCTGCTCCAGGTTCTTACTGGGAGAATGGAAAATGGGTGGAAATCCCTGCCATGAGCATTAAGAGAGAATACAATTTTGAGGGCGTGGGAGAGAAAGATATGTATCTTCTTCACCATGAGGAAATTGAGGCTCTTGCCAAAAACATTCCCGGTGTAAAGAGAATCCGTTTCTTTATGACATTCGGACAGAGCTATTTAACACATATGAAATGTCTGGAAAATGTGGGAATGCTTTCTACCACACCGGTTGAGTTTAACGGACAGAAGATCGTACCGATCCAGTTCTTAAAAGAGCTTCTTCCGGATCCGGCTTCCTTAGGACCGAGAACAGTGGGAAAAACAAATATCGGCTGTATTTTTACAGGAGTGAAGGACGGAAAAGAAAAGAGTATTTACATTTATAATATCTGCGACCACCAGGAATGCTACAAAGAAGTGGAATCTCAGGCAATTTCCTATACAACAGGCGTTCCGGCAATGATCGGTTCCATGCTTGTGGTATCTGGTCTCTGGAATAAGCCGGGTGTATTTACAACAGACGAATTCGATCCGGATCCATATATGGAAGCTTTGAACCGCTGGGGACTTCCGTGGGTTGTGGAAGAAAATCCGGTTCTTGTACCATGAGAATAAATGAACTTCCCACTCCCGCGTATGTGCTGGATGAAAAAAAGCTGAAAGAAAATCTGGAAATCCTTCGTATGGTGGAAGAAAAAGCAGAGTGTAGGATTCTTCTTGCTCAGAAGGCATTTTCCATGTTCTATATGTATCCTTTGATTGGGAAATATATTTCCGGTACGACAGCCAGTGGCCTTTACGAGGCAAAATTAGGGAAAGAAGAAATGGGAAAGGAAAACCATATTTTTTCCCCGGCATACAGAGAAGAGGAAATTGATGAAATTGTAGAAATCTGTGATCATGTGATTTTTAATTCTTTTTCTCAGCTTCGGAAATATAAGGAGAGATGTAAGGGGAAAACGAGCATAGGCCTTCGTATCAATCCGGAATGTTCCACACAGGAGGACCATGCCATTTACGATCCCTGTGCCTCCGGTTCCAGACTTGGAATTACTCTTGCAAATTTTCTGAAAGAGGTGGAAGAGAATCCTTCTGTTCTTGACGGCGTGGAGGGATTTCACTTCCACGCGCTCTGCGAGCAGAACGCAGATGCGTTGGAAATTACTCTGAAAGCTGTGGAGGAAAAATTTGGTCCTTATCTAAAAAAAATGAAGTGGCTGAATATGGGCGGAGGTCATCACATTACAAGAGAAGATTATGATGTGGAGTGCCTGATTCGCTGCATCCGCCATATGCGGGAAACATACGATGTAGAGGTATACCTTGAGCCGGGAGAAGCAGTTGCTTTGAATGCGGGTTACCTTGTGACTGAGGTCATGGATATCGTAGAAAACGGAATGAAAATTCTAATATTGGATGCTTCTGCAGCCTGTCATATGCCGGATGTTCTGGAAATGCCGTATCGCCCGCCTCTTTATGGAAGCGGACTTGCAGGAGAGAAGGCGTATACGTATCGTCTTTCTTCCTGCACCTGCCTTGCAGGGGACGTAATTGGAGATTACTCCTTTGAAAGAGAAATCCTTCCGGGAGATAAATTATATTTTCAGGATATGGCAATTTATTCTATGGTAAAAAATAATACCTTTAACGGAATCGGACTTCCGGCTCTGGCTGTGATGGATGAAGAAGAAAACTGCAAAATTGTGAAGCAGTTTGGTTACAAAGATTTTAAAGAAAGGCTGTCATAAAAATGGAGAAATACAAAACATTTCCAGCAGAGGACGGCTGCCGTATGCCTGGAGAATACGAAACACACAGAGGCTGTGTGATGATTTGGCCGGTACGCCCGGGTTCCTGGCCTTGCGGGGCAAAGGAGGCGCAGAAAACTTTTTCCGAGATTGCCAGGGGGATTGCAGAGAGTGAGACTGTTTGGATACTTTCAGGAAAAGAGACGGAGGAAGAAGTACACTGCATTTTTAAGGAAGACAAAAATATTCAGGTTTTGGAGATTGAGACGGACGATGCCTGGGCAAGAGACGTAGGACCAACATGTGTTGTGAATGACAAAGGCAGTGTGCGCGGCATTGATTGGCAGTTTAACGCCTGGGGAGGCGAGTATGACGGCCTGTACGCTCATTGGGAGAAAGATAATGAGGCAGCAGAAAAAATTTGCAGTGCGCTTCAGATGGACTGCTATGACGCGCAGCATTTTGTTCTCGAAGGCGGTTCTATTCATGCAGATGGAGAGGGAACGATTCTTGTAACAGAAGCCTGTCTTTTAAGTCCGGGAAGAAATCCGCAGCTTACAAAAGAAGAAATAGAAAATACCCTGAAAAAGTATCTGGGAGCAGAAAAGGTAATCTGGCTTCCTCACGGGATTTTTCAGGATGAGACAAACGAGCATATCGATAATGTGTGTGCTTTTGTGCGCCCGGGCGAGGTGGTTCTTGCATGGACAGATGACAGAGAAGATCCACAGTGGGAGTTTAGCCAGGCTGCCCTTAAAGTTCTGGAACAAGAGAGAGATGCAAAAGGGAGAAAAATAAAGGTACATAAACTTCCCATTCCAAAAGTTCCCGTATGTATCACAGAGGAGGAGCTTTCAGGATTTACCTTTGAGGAAGGGGAGGATATGCGGGAAGCAGGAGAGCGTCTTGCCGCAAGTTATGTGAATTTTTATATTTCAAACAAAGGAGTTCTGATTCCTCAGTTTGGAGACGAGCATGATGAAACAGCAGTGGAAATTCTTGGAAGACTTTTTCCGGAAAGAAAAATGATTCCTGTTTATGCCCGTCCTGTGATTGTGGGAGGAGGAAATATTCACTGTATTACACAGCAGATTCCCCTTGGAAAAATCTCTGATAGAGCAGGTGAAGAAAAATGAGAAATGTAGTGATTGGTACTGTGCAGATGCAGTGCAGCAAAAGTGTGCAGGAAAATATAGAAAAGGCAGATTTTATGGTACGTAAGGCAGCGGAGCGGGGAGCGAATGTCATTCTCCTGCCGGAGCTTTTTGAAAGACCGTATTTCTGTCAGGAAAGAAGATATTCTTATTATTCCTATGCAAAACCTCTTATGGAAAACGAGGCAGTGTGTCATTTTAAGAATGTGGCAAAGGAGCTTGGAGCCGTTCTGCCTGTAAGTTTTTATGAAAAAGACGGAAACGTGCTTTATAACAGTGCGGCAATGATTGATGCAGACGGAGAAATTCTTGGAGTTTACAGAAAAACCCACATTCCAGATGACCACTATTATCAGGAGAAATTTTATTTTACTCCGGGAAATACAGGATTTACCGTGTGGAATACACGCTTTGGAAAAGTGGGCGTGGGAATCTGCTGGGATCAGTGGTTTCCGGAAACAGCAAGATGCCTTGCTTTAAATGGCGCGGAAATGATTCTTTATCCCACAGCTATCGGAAGCGAGCCGATTTTAAACTGTGACAGTATGCCCCACTGGAGACGGTGTATGCAGGGCCATGCAGGAAGCAATCTTCTTCCTGTTGCCGCTGCAAACAGAATCGGTCTGGAATGCGTAGAGCCGAATACAGAAAACGGCGGACAGAGTTCCTCCCTTCTTTTTTACGGTTCTTCTTTTATTACAGATGAGACCGGAGAGCTGAAAGTATCTGCCTCAAGGGATAAAGAAGAAGTTCTGACGGCTTCTTTTGATCTGGACGAGGTGGCGGAAAATAGAATGAGCTGGGGACTTTTCCGTGACAGAAGACCTCATTGTTATAGTAAGATAACAGAATAAAAGGCAGTGCATGAAATCTGAAATCGGTAATAAGGTTTATTAACAGGAAAAAAAGAGGTTTTTATGCCGGAGCAGAAAATAGATAATTTATTGAATCTTGCTATGGAGGCCACTCCACGTGAGCGTGAGAGATCCAGAAACTTAAACGTAGGTTATCAGGAGGAAACACGCCTCTGGGAAGTCATTGTAAAATACAGTGGAGCAGAGGTGGGGCTTTCGGGAGATGGAATTTCTGTGGTTCCTCTCCTTGGAGGTTATGCAGTTGTAACACTTCCGGAAAGTGAGCTTGATGCTTTTTCCGGAAGAACTCAAGTGGAATTTGTAGAAAAACCAAAAAGACTTTATTTTGCTGCGGCGCAGGGAAAACGGGCAAGCTGTATTTCCTCTGTACAGATTGGCAGAGAGGGGTTAAGCGGAGAAGGAATCCTTGTGGGGGCAGCAGATTCGGGAATTGATTATTTTCACCCGGATTTTCGAAACGAAGACGGGACAACAAGGATTCTGAAATTGTGGGATCAGACTGTTCCGGGAAATCCCCCAAAGGGATACACAACAGGAAGTGAATATACAGAAGATAAAATTAACGAGGCGCTGTCTCTTTCGGAAACGAAAGGGCGGCGTCTTGTTCCGGTTTTGGATATTAGCGGACATGGCACAGCCGTTCTTGGAATCGCAGCGGGAAACGGAAGGGCATCTAAAGGAGAAAACAGGGGAGTTGCCTACAAAAGCGGTATCATTGCAGTAAAGCTTGGGGTTCCCAGAGAGGATTCTTTTCCCAGAACAACGGAGCTGATTCAGGCAGTCGATTATCTTGTACGCCAGTCCCTTGAGATGGGAATGCCTATGGCGATTAATTTGAGTTTTGGAAATAATTATGGTTCTCATAAGGGAGATTCTCTTCTGGAAACCTATCTTGACAGTGTTTCCAACATGGGACGGCTCTGCATCTGCACAGGAACGGGAAATAACGGAAATCAGGCGCTTCATACAGGCGGGCGCATTCGGACAGGAGAGACCCAGGAAATAGAACTTGGAGTCAGTCCTTATGAAGCGGCTTTAAATATACAGCTCTGGAAACATTATGAAGATGGGATGGATATTTATCTGGAAAATCCGGCAGGTATGCGGATAGGACCTCTTTATGAAAATCTGGGGGCACAGAGATACCGGGCAGGAGATACGGAGCTTTTAATTTACTACGGAAAGCCGGGACCGTATTTTGTGACTCAGGAGATTTATGTGGATTTTATTCCAACAGGGGATTATGTGGACAGCGGCGTGTGGAAAATTATTTTACGTGGAAAAGATATAAAATCCGGCGAGTATTTTTTCTGGCTGCCCGGCGGTAACGTGTTAAATCCTCTGACTGCCTTTTATCTTCCCAGAGCAGAAGGAACGCTTACTATTCCTTCTACTGCAAAACGTCTGATTTCTGTTGGAGCTTATAATTCCAGAAATGATGTGTATGCAGATTTTTCCGGCAGAGGAAGTGCGCTCCTGCTTTATGGAAAACCTGATTTTGTAGCGCCGGGAGTGGACATTAAAGCGCCCCGTCCAGGAGGCGGGTACGGTTCCTTTACAGGAACTTCTTTTGCCGCGCCCTTTGCAGCAGGAGCTTGCGCTCTTTTGATGGAGTGGGGGATTGTGAAGGGGAATGATCCGTTTTTGTATGGGGAGAAGGTAAAGGCGTATCTGAGGAGAGGGGCGAGACGCCTGCCGGGATATGAGGAGTTTCCCAATGAGACAGTGGGATGGGGGGCGTTGTGCGTGAGGGAGAGTATACCAGTGTGAAAATGGAAAATGCCTTGTTTGTAAAATAGGAACATGTTACAATAAAAATATCTTTAGTTGAGAGGTGACAAAAATGCAAGTAAAATTAAGCTCTCAGAATCGGGAAATCATCAGTTACGGAACTGTGTTTTTATTTGATGAGAATAGTGATCTTACTTTAAATATTGACGGAGATAATTATTTTGAATTGATTTTAACTATTAGTTTTGTTGAAGATATTTCTCAGAAACAAAGGATAGAGACAAATATTTTTGAAAATCATCTTAAGATAATATGTATTAATTTTATGGCAATGGGTACAGGACTGACCACTCCATTGGAAATTGCAGTAATTGATGGTAAAAAAATATATTTGATGTTCTGGGCATATCTGGAGGGAAGCGAGGACAAAAAATCGAAAGTACGTAAAGTTGAATATACTTTGTATCGTGAGTGATTGGAATGGTGATAATATGAATAATGGTTTGTTGCAGCCGAAAACAATAATTGAGCTTAATGATAATAATGCAAGAAAAAGATACAATCCTGATATTACGTATTACGATATCATGCATGGTGAACGAAAAGTAGCAGAGATTAATATGCGTGGAGAGGCTGCTATTTTGGACGAAAAGTTTATTCCGTATGATCTTTATTTGGAGAATGATTGTGATTTTGATACGCTGATCAATAATATGAATAATTTTTATCATTGGTGTGCCTCGCGGGTGTTGTCTTTGGACAGGAAATATGCAAAAGAAATTTTAAACAGTATCGGAATGGCACAGGCAATGACGGATCGGGATCGTGCTAAAATAGCATTATCATATCACTGTGTATCATTGACAGATGTTTATTGGGTAAAAAAGAGTGATGAAGACATTTCTTACGAAAAGATAAATTTGTATGATAATTCATTAAATGAGGCGGTGGTAGAACTTTCTTTGCGTGGAAAACCGATGACAGTTACAAATCAGGAACTGGCACCGGATTTATCCACCAAAGGATGTTTTCCAAAAGCATGGATCAGAAGGGGAAAGGATTTCATTTTATTAAAAGATGGTGGTGACGATGCTGTTCAGAAAGAACTTTTGGCAAGTAGATTATGCCAATGCTTTGACTTTAAACAGGTGAAATATGATGAAGACTTTTATGATGGGCAAAAAGTAACTCAGAGTAAAATTATAACATCCAGGCAGTATTCTATCGTTTCAAAAATGGCATTTGAAATATATGCGTTAAATCATGACTTGAATGTATTGAATGAGTGTTTGCGGATTGATAAAGAGACGTATTATGGAATGAACATCCTTGATTATCTGGTTGGTAATATAGACCGACATCCGGAAAACTGGGGATTTTTGGTTGATAATCGGACCAATGAATATGTTTCGCTGTATCCGATCATGGATTTTAATCAGAGCTTTGGAAGTTATGACACGATAGATGGAGCAAACTGCCAAACGGTTTATCCTGAGAAAAAAACGCAGCGGGAGGCGGCAATAGAAGCAGTCAGACATGTTGGGATGCATCAGATAAAAGATATAGATGAAGAAATTTTTGAAGATATGACAGTATGGAAAGAAATGTTTTTTCGAAGACTTGAAGAATTAAAAAATGCTGCAGATACTTCTGTTTTTTGATGAGTGACGTGACACTGACATAACATCCTCCCCACCCATCTTGTAACAATAATATAACATCCTCTATACAGAAACATGCGGTTTTAAGCCATTTTCATGGAAAAAAAGCCACATATTTTTTGTGGTAATGACTTGACATCCTCGGGGGCGTTGTGTGAGGGGGAGTATACAGGAGTAGAATTTAAAGTGTTCGAATCTGAAACCTTTAAAAAGCAGGCAGGATTATTGACATTTACTCCAAATGTTTCTGAGTGAATTCATAAAACAAATGCAACAGGATTATACGTAAAACGCGGAAAGTATGGTGGAATATACGCTTATAAAGATATTTCCTTACCATAGGCATTCATATGAGATGACGAGAGCATTCTTACCCAATTAAAATCACAACCTTAAACCATTCTTTATCATAGGAAATATCAAGTGTTCCATCGTATTTATCTACAATTTCTTTTACAGAGGAAATACCGATTCCGTGGGCGTTTTTGTCTTCTTTATCGGAGAGAAAGCGCCCCTTTTTCTCAGAGATTTCGTTTATTTTGCTGTTGGTAAGCTCAAAGCTAAAATACCCGTTTTCTGTGTAGCGGCATTTCAGTTCCAGTTTTCGTTTAGAAATATCATCTATTTTCCGGCAGGCTTCAATAGCATTATCCAGGGTGTTAGCAAAAATAGTACAGAGGCTTACATCATCAATAAACATCATTTTGTCAATATCAATATTGAGAAAAGAATCAATGGAGGCGCTTGTCATCATCTGATATTTTGCATTTATTACGGCATTTACTACGCTGTTCTGGCAGAAACGCCTGTTGGAGGCCTGCATATAGCCGGAAATGCTGCTAAAGTATTCTTTTGCTTCCGTAAGGTTTCCTTTATCGAGAAGATTTCCCACAACAGAAAGGTGATTATTCATATCGTGCCGGAATTTACGGATTTGATTCTGGTTGTTTTCCAGTTCTTCATAATAATTTTTCTGAAGCTGAAGGTTTTTTCGCTCCAAATCTGCATGAAGTCCGTCTGCAAGGTAGGCGGCAAGACGTACACTTCCGATATTTGTAATCAGACAGGCAAGAATGCAGGGCCAGATAAAATAGGTTTTATGTTCCGGTGCAAGGTAAATACAGCTAAACAGCGCTGAAAAAGAAGCAAGGCTGATGACATCCACAATAGTCCATGCTTTGTCTGTAAATATATTCTGAATTTTTTTTAGTGAAGAATTGAAAAAACGATAAAAAATAATCCAGAAAACAGGAATAACGATAAAACCAACAAAGGACATGACGGAGTTTGCTAACAAGTCCTCCTCGGTAAAAAACTGCATGAAAATATGTCCGCCGATGTCTATATGCAGAAGATTGACGGAAGCAGCAATCGGCAGAAAAATAAGAATCATGGAAAGTTTTACAAGCCATTTCCCCTTATAAAGCGTGAAGTTTGCCAGAGCGAATAAGAGCAGGGCAAAGGAAATATTTGTCATGTCTTTGGGGAACACGACAAGGGTAGAAACTATGGTGTAAAGAAGCAGTCCAAGGAGAAAAGGAAGCTTCCCTTTTCGTCTTTTCATAGTACAGTCCATACATTTCATAAAGAAATATCCGGTGATAAATTCCAGAATATTTGCCAGTCTGTAAATTATAAAAATGAGAACAGATGAATTCATAATGATGCTCCTCAGTTTAACATTGTTTTTGCAAAGGCTACTGCAAGGGGCTGTTTGTAGGCACGGCTTACAGGAAGTTCTTCACCGCTGCAGACACAGGAAGAACCTTCTACTTTGGAAATGCAGTTCATATTTACAAGATAACGGTTGTGAATTCGCTGGAAAAAATCCGGAAGTTTCGATTCTACTTCGTCCAGCTTTTCATAAAACGAAACTTGTTCTCCATTTTTTTGTACGGCAAATACATTTCGTCTGTCGCTTTTAAAATAAGAAATTTCCCGAATACTGAGCCGGAGTGTTCCGGATTTTTGCTGTACAATATAGAATTGTTCCCCCTGAGAAGCAAGTTCTTTTACAGCGTTTTCCAGCACTTCTTTTAATTTGTTCTTTTCATAGGGTTTTAAAATATAGTGGAAGGCGTGTACCTCATATCCCTGAAAAACATAGTCTGGATATGCAGTAATAAAGATAATAAGCATCTTTTTTTCAAGATTTCGGAGGGCTTTTGCTGTATCCATTCCTCCGATTCCCGGCATTTCAATATCAAGAAAGAGAATATCCGGTTCTTTTTTGCCGATGTGTTCAAGAAGAGAATTTCCTGATTCATATTCTTCTATTTCATATGCAAGTGCCATAAGGTCAAGCTGGACTTCAATTAAATGACGCAGGTCTTTACGAAGTTTTTTGTCGTCATCACAGATTGCTATTTTCATGGTAAAACTCCCTGGTAAGTTTCGATATTAAGATGTGGTGCAAAAGATGCCTGACGAATTGTTCCGCACTTCGTGCTCCCACAATTCTGCCCTGACATTATAACAATATACCATACAAACTTTACAAAATCCATGTCAAAAATAACATTTTCAGAAGAGAAAAAGCTCCCCGGTTTTTTTATAATAAACTTAACAGATAACAAGGGAGGATGCAGCATGTTAAAAGTAGAAAAGCTGAACAAAAGTTATACAAATGGTGTAAATACATATCCGGTATTAAAAGACGTATCTCTTCACGTAAAAAAAGGAGAATTTGTAGGAGTAATGGGACCGTCAGGCTCTGGAAAAACAACGCTTTTGAATTGTATTTCCTGTTTTATCCCTCATGACAGCGGGAAAATTCACCTGGGAGATATGGATATTTCCAGTTTAGATGAGCGGCGGCTTGCACATGTAAGAAATGAGAAGCTGGGTTTTGTATTTCAGGATTTTATGCTTCTTGATGGTCTTACTGTCAGAGAGAATATATGTCTTCCGCAGATTATTGCAAATAAACCCATTGCACAGATGGAGGCGAAATCAGAAAAATTGTGCAGCCTTTTTGGAATTAAAAAGATTATGGACAAGTATCCGGCAGAGATTTCGGGAGGCGAAAAACAGAGGACAGCCGTTGCAAGAGCGATTATGAATAATCCATACATAATTCTGGCGGATGAGCCTACAGGAAACCTTGACAGTAAATCCTGCAAGGCAGTAATTGATGCTTTTCTCCAGGCAAAGGAACAGATAGGAGCAACTATTTTTATGGTGACACATGACAGCTTTGCAGCCTCTTTCTGTGACAGAGTTATTGTTTTAAAAGACGGAACGATTCATCAGGAAATAAAAAGAACGGGAACACGGCGAGAGTTTATGGATGAGCTTCTTAATATTTTAAGAGAGCTTGGAGGAGATGAGGACAATGAATAAGATTTATAAAAAACTTCGAAAAAACACAAAAGGACAGTATTATTTATTAAGCTTCTGCGTGTTTTTGTCGGTTCTTCTCGTAACTTCTTTTTCCCTTATGTATTTCGGACCTACTGTTCAGGAATTTCTTCCTGACGGAGGAGATACAAGGAAAATGGCAAATCTCCTTCTTGGGGTGACGGCAGTGGGATGTTTTGTGTTTACTGTGTATGCTTCCGGACTTTTCTTTCGGTTTAAGGCGAGAGAGTACGGGATTTTAATGGCTCTTGGAACAGAGAAAAGACAGTTGAAAAAGCTTCTTTTTAAAGAACTTTCTGTTGTCACAGCGCTGGCTTCTTTTTTGGGACTTCTGCTTTCCATTCCCGTTTCTTTTTTAATCTGGAAGTTGTTTGAGCTGTTTATTATTTCAAACGAGCAGATGACTTACCGGTTCGGAGCAGTAGGATTTTTGCCGGGAATTCTTTTTTCCTGTATTCTTGCCTGCGTTCTCGGTATTGCAGGAAGAAGATTTATTAACCGTTCCGATATTATGGAGATTCTCCGTACGCAGCAGAAAACGGAGATGGTAAAAGAGATTAAAGGCTGGACGTTTCCTGTGGGTGTAGCTCTAACTGTTATTGGGATTTTGTTGGGAGCAGGTCTTCCGCAGATTGCAGCAAGAGTATGGGGAATTAGTCTTTCTGGAATTGGAAATCTTTTTTATCTTCTGGCTCTTGTTGGAATTTATTTTATTCTTTTGTCTGCAGTGGCGCAGAGCAGAGCAAAGAAAAACAGGAAAAAATATTATGGAAATCTTATTTCTATCAGTCTTATGCGCTTTACTGCAAAAGCGACGACAAAGAATATGTGTGTAATGACGCTTCTTATTTTTGTGTGTGGTTTTTCTGCTTTTTACGGAATGCAGTATGTGATTTCAGGCGGTGCAGCAGATACAGAAAGCGGCAAAGATTTTTCTCTTCACTATCCTGTTTCTGAAAATCAGATTGGAAAAGAGGAGATTTATGATACCGCTTCTTCTTATGGAATTGAAGTGACAGATTTTACAGAGAATGTGGCAACAAATCTTGTAGTTTCCTATAATGCAAAGGATTTTGACGAGAGCGGAAACAGATATATTGAGGTTTACAGAGATAAAGAAATGACATCTCTTTTTGTTTCAGAAAGTGATTTTGAAAAGCTTTCTAGGCAGGAAATGAATGTACAACCAGGTACATACCAGACGGTTACCAAAAACGATTATGCAGGATTTTTCGATTATGAGGACGGTCTTAAAGAGGTAATGAATCCAGATACGGGAAAAACATATCCGCTCACTTACGGAGGAAGTGTGGAAAGCGATGTTCTGGCAGCTGTCAGCGAACCATTTGCATATGTTGTGTGTGATGAGGAGTATCAGATTATGACAAAAGGCATACAGGATATGTATAAAGAGAATATCATTTCTTTTAATGCGATCAATGTAAAAGAGTCCTATGATTTTGCAAAAGACCTGCTTGCCCAGTATGTAGAACGAGCTACAGACATTTCCAATCACATGGGTTACTGGAATATATGGGCGCAGAAAATGGCGGATGAGGCCGGAGAAGAGTATGGTTACGGGGATAAAATCAACATGACTATGGATAACAATATGCTTCTCGATGACTGGAAATATGCGCCTCAGTTTAACATCATTACTTCGCAGGACAGAATGCAGCTTATCAGTGTATATGTAATGTTAAGCCTTTACATATTTATTATATCTCTGGCTGCAGTCAGTGTAATGGCATATGTGAAAAGTATTTCGATTGCAACAGATAATAAGGGGCTTTTTGAAAGCCTTACAAATCTTGGGGCTGACGAAGCTTATAAGAGAAAAGTCCTGAAAAAACAAATTGCCCGCATTGTACAGTATCCGGGAATCATCGGATGTGTTCTTGGATTTGTCTTTGCTTTTGTGATGAACTTTATGAATGATGGAAGGATTAGCGGGTTAGAAACAAAAAGCCTTTCTATTTTGGCAGTTATGCTGCTGGGAATAGGAATTGTCTTATATGCAGTTTATAAATATGCAATGAATAAGGCTGAGAAGATTGTAATGTAAAAATGCCTGTGGTACAATAAAATACAGAAAGACCGGGAGCCGCTGTCCTTGGACAGGGGCTCCTGTAATATTACAGGAAGGAGTTTTTAAAAGAATGAAAAACAGAAAAATACAGCTTACTTTTCGTTTTTTTAAAGGAGCGAAAAGGTATTTTGCAGTGGCGGTAATTGCTTCTTTTGTTACGACTGTTTTTAATTCTCTTACGCCGCAGATATTTCGTTTTACTATTGATTCTGTTCTGGATGGAGATAAGTATCCGTATCTGTCAGAGCATCTTTGGGTGATTGCGGGAGTTCTTGTAGGCGTTGCAATGCTGTCGGGAGTATCTATGTTTTTCAGCCGTTTTTTTACGGCGAGAGCAGGAGAAAATTTTGCAGAAAATATGAGAAATGCTCTGTATGCCCACGTGCAGAGACTGCCTTCTGCATGGCATGATAAAAACCAGACAGGAGATATTATTCAGAGGTGTACTTCTGATGTGGAGGTTATTAGAAACTTTGTCGTCACCCAGCTTTTGGAAGTGTTTCGTACCGTGTTTTTAATTGGTGTTTCCTTTGCCATGATGTGGTCTATGAACAGAAAATTATCCGGTATTGTACTTCTATTTGTTCCGGTTATTGTAGCGTATTCGGCAATATTTTATCGACTGATTGCCAGAAGATTTACGGATGCAGACGAGGCAGAAGGAGAATTATCTACAGTAGTACAGGAAAATGCAACAGGAGTCCGCGTTGTGCGGGCGTTTGGACGGGAACAGTATGAGATGGAGCGTTTCCGGAAAAAGAATGATGCCTTCGCAAAGCTTTGGATACGTCTTGGAACATTATCAGGGCTTTACTGGGGAATAGGCGATCTGATCACAGGACTTCAGGTTATTACTGTAATTGTTGTGGGGGCGCTGGAGGCAGTGAACGGATATATTTCTGTAGGAGAATTTATTGCTTTTGCATCTTATAATACTGCCCTTGTCTGGCCGGTACGAGGTCTTGGACGTATTCTTTCAGATATGAGTAAAGCCGGTGTTTCTTTTGAACGTGTGGACTATATTATAAAAGCGGAGGAGGAAGCATACGGACAGCAGGAGGAAGAAAAACTTTCTCATTTTGATATTTCCTTTTCAAACGTGACTTTTAGCTATGAAGAAGGACAGAAGGTTTTATCAGACGTAAGTTTTCATATTCCACAGGGAAAGGTATTCGGTATTTTAGGCGGAACAGGAAGCGGAAAATCGACGGTTACGCAGCTTTTGGCACGATTTTATGAGCTGAAAGAAGGAGAGGGAAGAATTTCTCTTGGAGGGCAGGATATTCGTCAGATTCCTCTTGAAATTCTTCGAAAGAATGTGGCGATGGTGCTTCAGGAACCATTTCTTTACTCAAGAACTATAAGGGAAAATATAGCGGCCTCAAACCCGGATGCGACCTTTGAGGAGATAAGAAGTGCAGCGAAAATTGCATGTGTAGACGATGCGATTATGAGCTTTCCGGACGGATATGATACGCTTGTAGGAGAGAGGGGCGTGACCCTTTCCGGAGGACAGAGACAGAGGGTTGCAATAGCGAGAATGCTCCTTCAGAAAGCGCCGGTGCTTATTTTTGACGATTCTTTATCTGCTGTAGACGCAGAGACAGACTCGCTTATACGAAAAGCTCTTTCTACACATATGAAAGACTCTACCGTGATCCTGATTTCTCATAGAATTACTACATTGATGGCGGCAGACGAGATTATGGTGCTGAAGCAGGGAAGAGCAGAAGAGATGGGAACGCATAGTGAATTAATTGCTCAAAATGGAATTTACAGAAAAATATATGAGATTCAGATGAGCCATGATGATAGAAACGAGGTGAGAGAAAAACATGGCAGCTTATGAAGAACAGGAGTATAACAAACCATTTCAGTTTCGTACATGGGCAAAGATGTTGCCTTTTTTCAAACCGTATAAAAAGTATTTTGCCATTACGCTGGGATTGAATATCCTGCTTGCAGGAGTAGATATTTTAGTGCCGCTTTTTCAGAGTTACGCAATCGACAATTTCATTGTACCTGACACAAAGGACGGAGTCGGCATTTTTGCGCTGGTATATGTTGGGACGATTGTCCTTCAGGCACTTAGCGTATATTTTTCCGTGCATGCGGCAACTGTGATTGAAATGAACGTAGGAAAGGACTTAAAATGGGCGCAGTTTGAGCATCTTCAGACACTTTCTTTTTCCTACTATAATACAACACCGGTTGGGTATATTCATGCGAGAGTTATGAGCGATACCTTGAAAATTGCCAGCATGATCGCATGGGGACTTGTAGATATGTTCTGGGCATTTATTTATGTGGCAGGTGTATTTGTAATCATGTTTTTCCTTAATGCGAAACTTGCTTTCTTCCTTCTTTTAACAGTACCGTGCATTGCAGTGCTTACTGTGTTTTTTCAGAATAAAATTCTCAGGTGGAACCGGAAAGTAAGAAAAATCAACTCACAGATTACAAATGCCTATAACGAAGGAATTACAGGTGTAAAAACTTCAAAAAGCATGGTGATTGAAAAAAATAATGAAAAAGAATTTTTCAAGATTACGGGAAGCATGAATCATGCGGGAAGCAGGGCTGCAAAGCTCAATGCAATCTATATTCCACTGATTCTTTTCTGTAGTTCTGTTGCATCTGCATTTGTGCTTTCAAAAGGCGGATATATGGTAGAAAATGATGTGATGCAGCTAGGTGTTCTTTCTGTATTTATCTCTTATGCAGTTGTTATTTTTGAGCCGATCCAGCAGCTTGCAAGATTGCTTGCTGATTTGATTTCCTGTCAGGCAAACATTGAGAGAATTACAGATTTGCTGTCGCAGAAACCGGATGTAACAGACGGGAAATCTGTGACAGAAAAGTATGGTGACAACTTTCATCCAAAGAAAGAAAACTGGGAAAAAATCAAGGGAGATATTACATTTGAAGATGTTTCTTTTCGATATCCAGATGGAAAGGAATACGTTTTAGAGCATTTCAATCTTCACATTCCGGCAGGTACAAATGTAGCGATTGTAGGGGAAACGGGGGCTGGAAAATCAACCCTTGTAAACCTGGTTGGAAGATTTTTTGAGCCTACAAAGGGAAGGATTTTAATAGACGGAACAGATTACAGAGAACGCTCACAGCTATGGCTTCACAGCCAGATTGGATATGTTCTTCAAAATCCTCATTTGTTTTCCGGTACGGTAAGAGAAAATATCCGTTACGGAAGACTGGACGCAACAGAGGAGGAGATCAGGAAAGCGGCAGAACGTGTGTCCGCAGATGAGGTTGTAAAAAAGATGGAAAAGGGATACGACAGTGATGTGGGGGAAAGCGGCGGAAGACTTTCCACAGGAGAGAAACAGCTGATTTCTTTTGCCAGAGCAATCCTTGCAGACCCGTCTATTTTCGTGCTTGATGAGGCGACCTCCTCCATTGATACAGTGACGGAACAGTTGATACAAAATGCAACGGAGACACTTTTAAAAGGTCATACCTCCTTTGTAATTGCACACAGACTTTCTACAATTAAAAATGCAGATTTGATTCTTGTAGTAAAGGATGGAAAGATTATAGAAAGAGGAACACATAAGGAACTGCTTGCACAGGAAGGATATTACCAAACTCTTTATTACAAGCAGTTTGAGGAAGAATCAGTATTATTTTAATTCATAAACAGAACTGTTCTCTGTAAAAGAAAAACCCGGAATATTCCAAAGACCAGACGGTCTGAAAGAGTATTCCGGGTTTTTGCTATAGAATATTTCTATTATTTATCGTGAATTTCGCTGTGAAGCTCCTGAAGAGATTTCAGTTCTTCTGCTCCGTGTTTATTTATATAGCGAATGCCTTTTGCAGTTGCCTTTGCTGCTGCGATAGTAGTCATGTAAGGTACTTTGGCTTTGATCGCTGCTTTACGAAGGTAGCTGTCATCGTGGATGCTGTCTTTTCCAATAGGAGAGTTTACGATTAAGTCTACCTTGCCATTTGTAATTAAATCAAGAACATTCGGACGTCCTTCATACAGTTTTTTCACTTTTTCAGCAGGGATGCCTGCCTGGCTGATGAGATCGTAAGTTGTGCCTGTTGCCAGAATCTTAAAGCCGTCTTCGTGGAAGATTTTTGCCACTTCCACAACTTCTTCTTTATCTTTACGGTTTACGGAAATCAGAACAGTTCCTTCGAGAGGAAGCTTAGCCTGAGTTGCCTCCTGTGCTTTATAGAAAGCTTCACCATAAGATGGGGCAAGTCCGAGAACTTCTCCTGTGGAGCGCATTTCCGGTCCGAGGATCGGGTCAACTTCCTGGAACATATTAAATGGGAAGACTGCTTCTTTTACTCCGAAATAAGGAATTTCCTGTTCTTTTAATGCTGCAACAGGAGATGGGCGTCCTGTGATTTCAGAAGTAATGATATCTGTTGCAAGAGGAACCATACGAATGTTGCATACCTTTGATACAAGCGGAACGGTTCTTGAAGCTCTCGGGTTTGCTTCCAGCACATATACCTTTCCGTTTTCAATAGCATACTGCATATTCATAAGACCTTTTACGTGCATTTCCTCTGCAATTCTGCGTGTGTATTCTTTGATCGTAGCTACATTTTCTTCAGAAATGTGAGCGGAAGGAATGATACATGCAGAGTCTCCGGAGTGAACGCCGGCAAGCTCAATATGCTCCATAACAGCCGGAACAAAAGCATGTGTTCCATCACTGATGGCATCGGCTTCACATTCCATTGCGTGATTTAAGAAACGGTCAATGAGGATTGGACGGTCTGGTGTCACGCCTACAGCCGCTTTCATGTAATTTGTCATGCTTTCATCATCATACACAACTTCCATTCCACGTCCGCCAAGTACATAAGAAGGACGAACCATAACCGGATAGCCAATCTTAGATGCGATTTCAATAGCTTCCTCAACAGTAGTTGCCATTCCGGATTCCGGCATCGGAATTTCCAGTTTTTCCATCATTTCACGGAAGAGGTCACGGTCTTCCGCAAGGTCAATGACAGATGGGGATGTTCCCAGGATTTTTACACCGTTTTTCTCAAGCTCTGCAGCAAGATTTAATGGTGTCTGTCCACCGAACTGTGCAATGACGCCAAGTGGTTTTTCTTTTCTGTAAATGCTTAATACATCTTCCAGAGTCAACGGCTCAAAATAAAGCTTATCAGAAGTATCGTAATCTGTAGATACCGTTTCCGGATTACAGTTTACAATGATAGTCTCAAATCCCAGTTTTTTCAGAGCGAGAGATGCATGTACGCAGCAGTAGTCAAATTCAATACCCTGTCCGATTCTGTTTGGACCGCCGCCAAGGATCATGATCTTCGGTTTTTCTTCAGAAACAGGATTCTTGTCTTCGCCGTTGTAGGTTGAGTAGTAGTATGCGCTGTCTTCTGTTCCGCTTACGTGAACTCCTTCCCATACTTCTTCTACACCAATGGAAGCACGGCGGTTTCTGATGTCTTCTTCCGGAATTTCCAGAATCTGGCTTAAATATTTATCAGAGAAACCATCTTTTTTTGCTGCAGTAAGCAGTTCGTCAGAAGGAAGAGTTCCTTTGCTTGCAAGAAGAGCATTTTCTTCATCTACAAGTTCTTTCATCTGCTCGATAAAGTATGGTTTAATCTTTGTAAGCTCATGAAGCTCTTCAATAGAAGCTCCCTTTCTGAGCGCTTCGTACATAACAAAATGACGTTCGCTTGATGGAGTTCCAAGAATATGAAGAAGCTCATCTTTTGTCATGGAATTGAATTTGCCGGCATGGCCAAGACCATAACGTCCTGTTTCCAGGCTTCGAATGGCTTTCTGGAAGGCTTCTTTATAAGTTTTTCCGATACTCATAACTTCGCCGACTGCACGCATCTGTGTGCCAAGCTTATCTTCTACACCTTTGAATTTTTCAAATGCCCAACGGGCAAATTTAATTACAATATAGTCTCCATCCGGAACGTACTTATCAAGAGTTCCGTATTTTCCACATGGAATGTCTTTCAGCGTAAGTCCGGCTGCAAGCATTGCAGATACAAGGGCAATCGGGAAGCCGGTTGCTTTAGATGCAAGAGCAGAGGAACGGGAAGTACGCGGGTTGATCTCAATTACGATGATACGGTCTGTGACAGGGTCATGTGCAAACTGTACGTTTGTACCACCGATTACCTGTACAGATTCTACGATTTTATATGCCTGTTCCTGAAGACGTTTCTGGCACTCCTCAGAAATAGTAAGCATTGGTGCAGAACAGAAGGAATCTCCTGTATGTACACCAAGAGGGTCGATATTTTCGATAAAGCAGACAGTGATCATGTTGTTGTCTGCATCACGGACAATTTCCAGCTCAAGCTCTTCCCAGCCGAGAATAGATTCTTCTACAAGAACCTGTCCTACAAGACTTGCCTGAAGACCTCTTGCACATACTGTTTTCAGCTCTTCTCTGTTGTACACAAGGCCGCCGCCTGCACCACCCATTGTATAGGCTGGACGAAGAACAACAGGGTATCCCAGTTCGTCTGCAATTTTTAAGGCTTCGTCTACTGAGTAGGCAACTTCGCTTCGTGCCATCTCAATGCCGAGTTCGTCCATTGCTTTTTTAAATTCTACACGGTCTTCTCCGCGCTCAATAGCATCAACCTGTACGCCGATAACTTCTACGTTGTATTTCTCGAGAATACCTGCTTTGTTTAATTCTGAGCACAGGTTAAGTCCGGACTGTCCGCCGAGATTTGGAAGCAGTGCATCCGGGCGTTCCTTTGCGATGATCTGTTCCAGACGCTCCACATTAAGAGGCTCTATGTATGTAACATCTGCTGTTTCCGGGTCAGTCATGATAGTTGCCGGGTTGGAATTTACCAGTACAATTTCATATCCCAGTTTACGAAGTGCTTTACAAGCCTGTGTTCCGGAATAATCAAATTCGCACGCCTGTCCGATAATAATAGGACCGGAGCCAATAATCAGTACTTTATGTATGTCTGTTCTTTTTGGCATATTATTTTCCTCCTTCGTTACTATTACCTATTATATGGAAATTTAAAAAAAGCTCAAGGTTTTTTGAGCTTTCTTACAAATTTGTTGGTGCGTACAAAAAAAATAAGGTTGAATTGTATTACAATTACCATATCAAAATGATTTTGTTGGAAATTAAAAAGATTTTTAGCTCATTGCATAAAAAGCATCAGCAGAGTTTATGTCCGTTTGCAACCAGCTTGAATTTACATCCAAGAACTTCAGAAGCACGTTTGCACATCAGCATTCGCTGAAGAAAAATTTCAAAATAATCCATAACGCTGCAAATGCTGTCATCTAATTCAAGATTCATCTGAATAACTTTTTTATCTTTCATAAGTTCCAAAGAAGAAGAAAGAGCTGCATAATTTACCCTGTCATGAATATCGAAGTTTGCAGGTGTAGGATTTTGTACCCGGTTTCTTCTTACATCTGTTTTGTCAGCAAGAATTAATGCAGCAGATACAGGGTCTACGGCGCTGCCTGTTTTTTCATCATGATTTCCGATTGCAGTAATTACTGTAAGGATATCAGAAAGAGGCATATTTAATTTATTTAAAATCTGATAAGAAAGCAGTGCGCCGCTGTGAGCATGGTCATGGCGGTTAATGCTGTTTCCGATGTCATGCATATATCCGGCAGTTTTAGCAAGCTCTGCTTTATGCTTAGAGTAGCCCAATTTTAAAAGGATAGTTCCTGCTGTTTCTGCCACTTTTGCAGCGTGTTTTCTGGAGTGTTCTGTGAAACCGAGTGTTTTCAGCACCTCATTGCCGTGTTCAATTAATGTATTGATTTCATGTGATTTGCGAATTTCTTTATATGAAAATATTTCTCCCATAATGTATCTCCTGTCGCTGGAATTTCCTGTTTTTTGTGATGAAATATAGTATAAAAGTAAGCTTGGCAGGATTCTATCCCTGAAGAATAAAATTTCTGTAAAGGGAGTGTAAATCTTGACAAACATTATAAAGAAGGTATAATCTGTTAATATAGTTCTATAAAGAACAGTTCAAAAACAAACAATTAAAGAGAGGAGGAGCTCATGTGTCTACCACAGATTATCTCATGAATATTCGGCAAATTACGAAACTTCATGAAAATATGCTGAAGAAAATATGCGTGAAATATGACTTGTCTCTGATAGAAGCGAATATTATCAGCTTTCTTTACAATAATCCGGGAAAGGATACAGCAGGAGATATAGTTGAACTCCGGATGCTCTCCAAGGGAAATGTTTCTCAGGGAGTGGAGCTGCTTGCCGGAAAAGGATTTCTTTTAAGAAGTCAGGATAAAGAAGACAGAAGAAAAGTCCATCTCAGGCTTTCAGACGCTGTCCAGCCTGTTACAGAAGAGCTGAAACTGGAAAAACAGAAGTTTCAGGAAGTGCTTTTTGATGGTTTTACAGAAGAGGACAGAAAAATGCTGGAAGAATTAAACAGGAGGGTTATGGAAAATACAAAAAAGGCGTTGAAAAGGAGTGAGACAGATGAAAGAAGATAAAGACTTTCTTGCAAAAGAACCGATAGGAAAGCTTCTTTTAAAACTGGCGCTGCCTACAGTAGCGGCACAGATTATCAATATGCTTTACAATATTGTAGACAGGATTTACATAGGGCATATTAAAGGGGTAGGAGCGATGGCGCTTACGGGCGTTGGTGTATGTATGCCTATTATTATGATCGTGACAGCGTTTGCTGCACTTGTAGGAAACGGAGGTGCGCCGAGAGCCTCTATTTTTATGGGAAAAGGGGAAAATGACACAGCGGAAAAAACTCTCGGAAACTGTTTTACTTTACAGATTATTATTTCTGTTGTACTGACGGCAGTTCTTCTTATCTGGAACAGAGACTTGCTTATGGCATTTGGTGCAAGCGAAAATACAATTGAGTATGCAGTCTCTTATATGAACATTTATGCTGTGGGAACAATTTTCGTTCAGCTTACACTAGGAATGAATGCGTTTATTACTGCGCAGGGTTTTGCAAAAACAGGAATGCTTTCTGTTTTAATTGGCGCAGTAGCAAATATTATTCTTGACCCGATTTTTATTTTCGGATTTGGTCTTGGAGTAAGAGGTGCTGCCCTTGCAACGATTATTTCTCAGGCAGCGTCCTGCACATGGGTTCTTCTGTTCCTTTTTGGAAAAAAGACAGTTTTGAAAATTCGCGTAAAAAATATGGGGCTTCAGAAAAAGATTATTCTTCCCAGCATTGCTCTTGGTCTTGCTACCTTTATTATGCAGGCAAGTGAGAGTGTCATTTCCGTATGTTTTAACTCTTCTCTGTTAAAATACGGAGGAGATATTGCAGTAGGGGCAATGACGATCCTCACAAGTGTTATGCAGTTTGCAATGCTGCCGCTGCAGGGGCTTGGACAGGGGGCGCAGCCGATTATCAGCTACAACTACGGAGCAAAAAATGTGAAGCGCGTAAAAAATGCGTTCTGGCTGCTTTTAAAAGTCAGCCTTAGCTACGCCGTTCTTTTGTGGGCATTTATTATGATATTCCCGCAGGGATTCGCAGGTATGTTTACTTCAGATCCGGAACTTCTGATTTTTACAAAAACAGCTCTTCGTATTTACACGGCCTGTCTGTTCCTGTTCGGAATACAGATGGCGTGTCAGATGACATTTACATCTCTTGGAAAAGCTGGTTCTTCCATTATTGTGGCAGTTATGCGTAAATTTGTACTTTTAATTCCGCTGATTTATATTATGCCTGTGATTTTAAGTAATAAGAAAGACATTGCAGTATATATGGCAGAACCCATAGCCGACTTTTTTGCAGTGTCATTTACAGCAGTTTTGTTTTTCTTCCAGTTTAGAAAATGTATGAGGCAGATTGAGCAAAAAACGTTTTGAATAAAAATCCTCTTTCATATGTAATTTTTCATATGAAAGAGGATTTTTATACTTTTTATTTTTCCAAAAACATTATTTTTGAAATATGATTAGAAGAATTAAAATGAAATTCCACGTTTTCAGGATCGTATAGCTGCCTGGAAACATAAAGAGGAGTTTGAAATTCATCTGTTTGCATATCTTCAAAAATGAATAAAGGGCTGTTCTTTTTTATATTCAGGAGAGATGATTCTTCCGGGGTTGCGTAACGAAATTTTAAAACACGGGAAAAATTACATACCTGGATATTATACTTGTTTTTCAATAATTCAAAAAGTGAACTTTCTAAATTTTCATTTATAAGAAAGTTGAGACTGGGACTGTAGTAATTAATTTCCAGTTGTTTTGGTTCGTTATCTACAAAACGTAAACGTGTAGAACGAACTATTTTGGTATCTTCTGAAATATTTAAAAATTTCAAGTATTTAGAAGGGGCATAGACCTTTTCAATGCTCAGAACCTCGGAGGATGCCTTTTTACCTGCCATACGACAGGATTCTGTAAAACCTATGCTGTCATTTGCGTCAAAGGAATCTTTTTGTGGCAGAGCGACAAAGGTACCTTTTCCCTGTGAGCGTGTAAGCAGACCTTCTTCTACCATTTCTGTAATAGCAGAACGAATGGTAATTCTACTGACACCTAAAGTGCTTACAAGTTCCGCCTCAGAAGGAATCTTGTCTCCTGGCTGTAGTTTTTTTCGGGCAATCAGATCATTTATGAATTGTATTGCCTGTTTGTACATGGGAATGGAACTATTCGGGTTAATTAATGTACTCATTGTAAAACTCACTCCTGCGTTTTCATAGCGATGGTATAATTTGGTAATACGGTTAAAGTATACTATTTTCATCATATCAGAATTATTGGAATATGTCCATTGTAGATTATTTTTATTATTTTACAATTTAGGATTTACATATGATGAAGTATAATGTAATATAATGTATTATAACATATGGGGGTAAAAAAATGAAGTACAAAATTATAGCAATAGATTTGGACGGAACATTGGTAGATTCTAAAAAGAATATAAGTGATTATACTTGTAGAATTATCAGAAAATACATGGAGAAAGGAGGAATCGTTGTATTAGCTTCTGGAAGACCAACATATGGGATTCTGCCCATTGCAGAGAAATTGAAGCTGGAACAGGGAAGGGGATATATTTTATCTTATAACGGAGGCGAGCTTTTTGAATGTTCCTCCAAAAAGGTTATATTCCAGCAGACGATGCCAGAGGATGCGCCTGGAAAATTGAGTGATTTTGCCAAAGAAAATGGATTATCTATTTTAACGTATACGGGAACAGATATTATCACGGAAACACCAGACGAAAAATATACTCAGGAAGAAAACTACATTACAAAAATGAGAATTGTCCCAGTGGAGAATTTTACAAAAGCTGTAAATTTTCCTGTTGTAAAATGCTTGATAACAGGAGCGCCTGAGTATATGAAAGAGAGAGAGGATATGTTAAAAGAGCTTTACGGAGAAGAATATACGATTTCCCGTTCAGCTCCATATTTTCTCGAAGTACAGTCTAAAGGAATAGATAAAGGAAAAACTTTGCAAAAACTGGCGGAAATGCTTGATATAGATATGGAAAATGTAGCTGCTTTTGGGGACAGCTATAACGATCTTTCCATGTTGAATTGCGCAGGGCTTGCCGTTGCAATGGAAAATGCCGCTCAGGCAGTAAAATTAAGTGCAGATGCCGTTGCGCCTTCGAATGATGACGATGGAGTTGCGGTTGTTGTAGAGAGAATGATGACAAGAAAGCTTGTTGTTTTTGATCTTGACGGAACATTGAATAAAACAGAATGCTTTGCTTTCCCGGCTATAAAAAAAGCCCTGGAAGATTATGAGGCTTCAGATATACCGGATCAATGGATATATGAAAGTTTTGGTGCGAAGGATGAAGATACTTCGAAGCTTTTTTTCGGTAATCGGGCAGAAGAGATAGGAGAAGCATTTTGGGAACGTGTTGACATGTACACAAAGGAAATGTTTTATCAAAATATGGAAGCATACAAAGGCGCAGAGAATTTATTATGCCGGCTCAGACAAAGAGGATACATGCTTGCAATCTGTTCAAATGCAGAGAGGGAGTATATAGAAATGGTATTAAAAAATTTAAAAATAAGGCATCTGCTTGATGAAATTGAGCCAGCAGCGAAAGGAGAGCATAAGGAAGAGACATTAGGAAGATTGATGAAGCGTGTGCATCCATATAAGGCGGTTATGGTAGGAGACCGTTTTTACGACAGTGAAGCGGCTAAAGCAAATAATATTTCTTTTATCGGATGTCTTTATGGATATGGAAAAGAGGAGATGATGAAAGAAGTTTATAAGGTTGATAAACCGGAAGAGCTATATAAGTATATAGTTCATATTCTTCAATAGATGAAAAGACCCGGATAGTATTTTACTAAGAGATACTATCCAGGTCTTTTTTTTGAATTGTGAAAAACATACAAAATCAAAGTGTAAAAATTGTGAAAACTAGACGTAATTTTGAAAAAACGAATAAAACTATTTACAAAATAGGAAAGATGTAATAATATAATACTACAAGTTGTAGTAATACATTATATTACAATATGAGATAATGTATTACAGTGTGCGGAAAGGAGGAAGTTATGATTCGTGTTATAGGATTAGGCGATAATGTAGTCGATTGTAATTATACTACAAAAGTAATTTACCCGGGAGGGAATAGTTATAATTTTGCAGTCATGGCAAAACGTCTTGGTTATGATTCAGCATATGCAGGAGTTATTGGAAATGACTGGCAGGCAGATGAAATTATAGCATTATTGGAGAGAGAGAATGTAGACATTTCTCATTGTCACTATGAAAGTGGAGAAACGGGCGTTTGTGGGATTCATCTTACGAATGGTGACAGAACAATTGTAGAGGAAAATGATGCAGGGGTAGTAAAAGCAAAACCGTATCAAGTGACAGAAAAAGAGATTGAGTATTTAAAACAGTTCGATTTAGTGCATTCCAGTTGCTATAGTCATATAGAAAATCAATTAAAAAAAGTAAAAGATGCAGGGATTTCTGTTTTATATGATTTTTCAGATGAATGGACAGAAGAAACGTTATCGGAAATTTGTGCCAATATTACAATTGCATTTTTTTCAGGAAAAGATTTAGCAATAGAAGATTTGGAAAAATTAGCAAAGAAATGTGTGAATGAATATGGATGTGAATTGGCAATTACCACTTTTGGAGAGCGGGGAGCAATGGTTTATAACGGAAGAAAATTATATAAAAAGCAGCCCTACAACTACGAAGCTCCAATTGTTGATACTACAGGAGCAGGAGACTCATGGATAACAGCATTTATTACCAGTTATTTTTCAGGAATGAAAATTTTTGCTCATCTTCACTCACATAAGTTTGAAAATTTCAGCCGTAAAATAGATCAGGACGATTATGTGGACCATTTGATTGAGTTTTCTATGTGCTCTGGAAATCTTTTTGCACGGCACAATTGTCTTATGGAAGGCTCATTGGGATACGGGATAAAATTTGAGGAAGGGAGGTAGTTCTCAGATATGGATGATGTGATTTTAAAAATGCAGCACATTTCTAAAACATACGGAGGAATTAAAGCTCTTGATAACGTGGAACTGGAAGTGCAGAGAGGAGAGATTTTGTGCCTGTTAGGAGAAAATGGTGCAGGTAAATCTACTCTGATGAAAATATTGTCAGGTGTTGTAGTTCCAAACCAGGGGGCAGAGATTGTTTTAGACGGACAAAAGGTTGATATTAAAAATCCTAATTCAGCACACGAATTGGGAATAAGTATTGTTCATCAGGAATTAATACAGTTTCCGGATATGAACATTATGGAAAATATTTATGTGGGAAGGTATCCTCGAAAGAATGGATTAATTGATTATGGGGAGTTGGAAAAGAGAACCAGAACACTGATGGAAGAATTGGGAATCTATTTTGATCCAAAAGAATATATCAGGAATTTAAGTGTTGCACAAAGGCAGCTTGTAGAAATTATGAAAGCGCTCTCTTTTCAGGCGAAAATTATTATTTTTGACGAACCAACCTCCTCTCTTACCTCAGAAGAGACAACAATTCTTTTTAGTATTATACAGAATTTAAAAGAAAAGGGAATTTCACAAATTTATATATCACATCGTTTGGAGGATATTTTTGCTATTGGAGATAGAATCACAGTACTTCGTGACGGGCAAAATTCCGGAGGCGGTATGGTAAAAGATTTAAACAGCGACCAGGTTGTTTCGCTTATGGTTGGAAGAAATATTGAAAATCAGTTTCCTAAAGAAAGAACGGAAGTGGGAGAAGAAATCCTCAGAGTAGAACATATTCAAAATGATAAGGTTAAAGATGTTTCTTTTACCCTGAGAAGAGGAGAAGTTCTTGGATTTGGAGGCTTGGTAGGAGCTGGGCGTACAGAATTAATGAGAGCTGTTATGGGTCTTGATAAATGTACAGGAAGTATTTACAAAAATGGAAAAGAGTTAAAAAATGCAAATCCGATGGAAGCAATTCAAAATGGTTTTGCTATGGTTCCGGAAGATAGAAAAGACCAGGGTCTTGTTCTTCTTCTTTCTATACTAAATAACATTGAGATGAGTTCTTTAAAAACATTAAGTCATGCCGGATTTATGAACGCATCGGCGGAGAATGAGTGCGTAAATAAATATGCAGAGCAGCTTCACATCAAAATGGCAAACAAACGCTTGCCTGCAAGCTCTTTAAGCGGAGGCAATCAACAGAAAGTGGTTATTGCAAAATGCTTGGCAACAGAACCGGAAATTCTAATTCTTGATGAACCGACACGAGGTATTGATGTGGGCTCAAAAGCAGAAATTTATCAGATAATTAATGACCTTGCTAAAAAAGGTGTTGCTGTTATTATCGTATCTTCTGAGCTTCCGGAATTGTTGAATATAAGTGATCGCATTATCGTTATGAGAGAAGGATTTGTAACAGGAGAGATTAGGGCAAATGAAGCTGATGAAGAATCTGTTATGAAATTAGCGACTAAGGGGGTTGAAACAAAATGAAAACAAAGTCAGATTCTAAACTTTCTAAGATTTTAAAAAATTCAGAATTTAGTTCCTACTCAGGAATTATTCTTGTAATCGTTGTGGTTTGTATTTTTATGACATTTCGCAGTTCCAATTTCATGACAACAAATAATATTCTCAATATTTTGAGACAGATTTCAGTATACGGAATATTAGCCTGTGGTATGGCATTTGCTATGATGACGGGTGGAATTGATTTAACAGTAGGCGCTACTGCCGGCGTTGCAGGCGCTATTGCCGCACTTATGATTACAAACGGAACAAACATGGTTTTTGCAATTGTGGTAAGTTTGCTTTCCGGCGCTGTTATGGGATGGCTGGCAGGTATTACAATTGCGCATACGGGCATTCCGCCATTTATTATGACTCTTGGACTTCAGATTACATTCAGAGGAGTTTGTTATTTGGTATGCGAGGGAAAACCCATTGGAAATCTTCCTGAGGGATTTACATTCCTTGGTCTTGGAAACCTGTTTGGGATACCGGTACCAATTTATTTTATGATTCTGACATTTATTATCGTAGGCATTATCCTTTCAAAAACATCATTCGGACGTTCTGTATATGCAGTTGGTGGAAATTATCAGGCTGCATATCATTCTGGTATTAATGCAAAAAGAGTTTTGACATTTGCTTATATAATCAGCGGAATCTGTGCAGCTCTCGCTGGTGTTATCTTAACAGCAAGAAATGCGTCTGCGCAGCCTACAGCAGGAAACACATTTGAAACAGAAGCAATTGCAGCGTGTGCTATGGGTGGTGTCTCTTTTAGTGGAGGAAAAGGAGCTGTACCTGGTATTTTCTTTGGTGCATTGCTTATGGGAATAATCAATAATGCAATGAACTTGATGTATATCAGTTCTTATTGGCAGCAGGTTGTAAAAGGAATCATTATTATTGCGTCAGTTCTGTATTCTATTTATAACAGTCGTACAAAATAAAAAGAACTTAACCTTTCGGGGTTAAAATAAAAATTATTTAAAATAGGAGGTTTCAATGATGAAAAGAAGACTGGTAAGTATTTTAGCGTGTGCGGCAGTAGTAACGGGCTTGCTGGCAGGGGCAACAACTGTTCATGCAGAGGAAAAGCGGACAATTGCAGTTGTAACTTATTCCCTTGCAGAAGAATTTGGTGTTGACGTTATCAAAGGTGCGGAAGCAAAAGCAGAGGAATTGGGAAATATTGAGATTGTATATCCTGATGCTGCAGGTGATATGCAGAAAAGTATTGCAATTGTAGAGGATATGACAACACAGGGAGTAGATGCAATTTGTATTTCTCCTGTAGATGCCAGCGCTACCATTCCTTATATTGAAAAAGCAAGAGAAGCGGGAATTGCTGTTATAAACTGGGACATTGAAATGGATACAGAAGTTGATGCAAAAGTTTTAACTGATAACTTTGAAGGCGGTGCGATAGGTGCTGATTATCTTGTTGAGAAAATGGGAGATAAAGGTACTGTTTTAATTGTAGACGATTTGGAGTCAGTTACTTCTACATATGAGCGTAATAAAGGATTTGAAGACAGATTAAAAGAGATTGCACCGGATGTAAAAGTTATTCGACAGCTTTCAAGCGGAACAAGAGATACGCACAGAAGTACAGTTGAAAATATGCTTCAGGCATATCCGGAAATCACAGGTATTTTCTGTCCTGATGGAGACCGCACACTTGGTGCTTATGTTGCATGTGAAGCAAACGACAGAAAAGATGTTTTAATTGCAGGATATGACGCAACACCTGAACAGTTGGAAATTATGCTTAAGGATGGTCCTGACTGTAATATGATTTGTGCAACAGCGCTGCATCCGGATAGATTAGGTTCTTTATCTGTAGAAATAGCAAATAAAATCCTTGATGGAGAAGAGGTAGAAGAGGTTACTTATTCAGAAGTTGATCTTATGAAGGCGACAGAGGCCGAAAATTGGGTTACTGAAGAGTAAATCAATAAATGAAAGGCATCTGCAAAACGCAGATGCCTTTCGCGTTTTACATGCAGGAGGTGGAGAAATATGAAATTTGCTTTTTTATCCTATCAATTTTCAAGATACCCATTGGAATACTGTTTTCAAATGGCGAAAGAGTACGGATTTCAGGGAGTAGAAGTATGGGGAGCAAGACCTCATGCGTATGCGTATGATATGGACAACCAGAGAATCCGGCAAATTCTTGATTGGAAAAAAGAATATGGGGTAGAAGTTTCTATGTTTACCCCGGAAATTCTTGCCTATCCGTATAATCTTGTGTCAGCCGATGCAAAAGAAAGAGAAGAAACGGTTGCCTATTTGGAAAGAAGTCTTGAGGTAGCCCGTGGGATAGGAACGGATAAGATGCAGATTACGATTAAACATCCCGGATACGGACGCTCAAGAAAAGAAATTTGGAACGTAATGGAAGATAGTCTGAACAGACTTTGCCGTAAAGCAGAAAAAGAGGGTGTAGATATTATTTTGGAATCGCTTTCTCCTTCAGAGGGAAATGTGATTACCTGTGCAGATGATATTGTGCAAATACAGGAACAGGTACAGTCAAAAGCCTTATGTTCAATGATTGATGTCGTTCCGCCATTTATTGCAAATGAACCTTATTCAGAGTATTTTGATAAGCTTGGAGCAACTATGAAGTATGTACATATTTGTAATAGTGACGGGAAAACGGAATTTCATATGCAGTTGAATGATTCAGCAGGACAGATTCCGCTGATTGACTTTTTCCGTATATTAAAAAGAAATAAATATGACGGATGGTGTTCTACAGAACTTCTTGCCCCGTACTTTAGAGATCCGGAATTATATTTGTCGGAATCTATGAGAGCACTTAAGGACATTTGTATGAAGGCAGGAATTTGAGAATAAAATTTAGATTTTTTAAGGAGGAAAAGAAGATGGGAAAACTTACAGCAGAAATATTTGGACATATGGTTGATGGCGCTTGTATAAGTGCGAATATGTCTTTTTCGTCACAGAGAGACTTGGCAGAAGCTGCGAAATTGTATGGCTTTAAACAGGTATATGGTTTTGCATCTTATTATGATTATTTGCTGAAGGAGCTGAAAGGTACAGTTACAGGGGTAGGCGGCGGAGTTGGCTCATCACTGGGAGCAGGTACAGAGAGGACGGAAGTAAAGGTTTTCGAGGCAAAGACATATATGGATTTGGGTTGTGATGAAATTGATATGTGGATGAACATTGCCGCATTAAAAAACAGCGAATTTGAATATGTTCGGAAAGATATTGAGGCAGTTCGCGCAGTTGTTCCTAAAGGTCATAATTTAAAAGTAATTATTGAGCCGGCAATTCTTACAGAAGAGCAAATTGAAACAGCAACAAAACTTGTAATTGACGGAGGTGCAGATTTTGTAAAGGCAGGAACCGGATTTTTGGGAGCTTGTACACTGAATCATGCCAGACTAATGCTAAGAGCGGCAAATGGACAGATTAAAGTAAAATGCTCTGGTGGAATCAGAGAACTTGCAGTTGTAAAAGAAATGTATGATATGGGCGTGGCACGTTTTGGAATGGGAGTAGGTTCTGCCAAAAATATAATTCGTTTGTTAAAAGAAGAAGAATAGGGAGTGATGTATATGCCCCATTATATTCTTGCACATGATTTGGGGACTTCTGGTAATAAGGCATCATTGTTTCGTGAAGACGGGAAAATAATTGTCAGCATAACCCAAAATTATCCTACCTTTTATCCCAAGCATGGTTGGGCAGAACAGAATCCGGCTCAATGGTGGCATGCTGTTTGCAGTACAACTCAGGAAATAGTAAAAATAATCGACAGAAAATCCATAGCTGCAGTTGCCGTAACAGGACAGATGATGGGCAACGTTCCTATTGGATATAATGGAGAGCTGTTGGGAAACAGTATTATTTGGTCAGATACCCGTGCTGTACAAGAGTGTAAAGAACTCGAGGAAAAGCTTGGAAAACAACATTATTATCATATTACGGGACAGCCTCCAAGCGCTTCCTATACATTGCCTAAATTAATGTGGCAGAAGAAATATCAGCCAGATATTTACAAAAATACAGATAAGTATATACAGTCTAAGGACTACATTAATTATTGCCTTACAGGAAGACTTGCAACAGATTATACAGACGCTGCATATACGATTGCTTATGATATACGCCAAAAGAAATGGTCAGAGGAAATTTTGGAAGCTGCCGGGATTTCTATTAATAAAATGCCGGAAGTTTTGGAAAGCGACAGCATTTTGGGATATGTTACAGAAGAAGCGGCAAAGACATGTGGGTTAATTGCGGGCATTCCTGTTGTGACAGGAGCAGGAGATGGTTCGGCAGCGCATCTTGGAGGGGCATGTACAGATGCAGGGGATGCGTATCTATGTTTGGGAAGCTCCACATGGTTGGCAGCACAGACAAAGAATTTGATTTTTGATAAAAAAGAAATGATGCAGTCCGAACCCCACGTGATACCAGGGAAATATTGCTTTTTAGGAACAATGCAGACGGGAGGGCTTGCTCATGCGTGGGGAAGGATGAATCTTTCGAAAGAACCGTTAAATTATGAGGAAATTGAAAAGCTGGTTTTATCTTCACCACCGGGAGCAAATGGTCTTTTATTTTTACCATATTTAATGGGAGAACGTTCTCCTTGGTACAATCTTGATTTACAGGCTTCTTTTTTAGGCGCTACTATTCAGACAGTTTATGGAGATTTTTACAGAGCCATTATGGAAGGGGTTGCCATGAACTTAAATATTCTTTTAAATGCCATTCGCCGTGAGGAATCGGTGGATAATATAGTGCTTATTGGCGGAGGTGGAAGAAGCAAAGCATGGCAGCAAATTCTTACAGATGTATTTAATTTAACATTGAAAATACCGGAGAATATGGAAGCAGGTACAAGTATCGGAGGGGCTATTATTGCCGGAGTTGGATGTGGTTTATTTCAGGACTATTCTGTAGCGAAAGATTTTTTAAAGATTAAGGATATAGTATGTCCGAATATGGAAAATACTATGCTTTACAAGGAGAAACAGAACATATTTGAAGAGGCTTGTCATGTTTTAAAAAAATTTTACAAAAAGCCCTTTACAAAACTTGTATTATAATGTATTATAACATTACAAGATAATACAAGTTAAATATAAAACGGGAGGTCAAAAAAATGTTTAATTTTAATGAACCAAGATACGAAAAAGTAGTCAACGATGCAATTGCTCTCAGACCGCAGATTGAGGCAGCAGTTGATAAAATCTGTGAGGAAGGATACAGCAATATTTTCTTTATTGGCTGTGGCGGAACATACGCACATTCCCTTCCAATGAAATATTGGCTGGAAACAACAACAGACAAAATTGAAACACATAGTGTGATTGCGGCAGAGTTTATGGCAGCCGGACATAAGAGATTTACAAAAGACAGTGTATGCGTATTTTCTACCAGAAGCGGAAATACAAAAGAAATTGTAGCGGCAGCTAAGTTCTGTAAAGAAGCAGGTGCAAGAACAGTCGTATATGTATCTAATGATAACACACCGGTTTGTGAGTTCGCAGATTATAAATTATTTAGTTTTGCAGAAGACGATTGTTTATGCGAAGCAATTTATACATATATGATTACACTGCTTGCAAGATTTCTTAAAAACGCAGGTGAGTTTGACAAGTATGATAAATTTGTAGAAGAGTATGCAAAGATTGTGCCATATCTTATCAAGGCAAAGGAACAGTATGAAGACAGATGCGCTAAAATGGCAGCAGAACACAAAGATACAGACTATCATATGGTAATTGGTTCCGGTATGATGTGGGGAGAAGCATACGATTATGCAATGTGTATTCTGGAAGAAATGCAGTGGATTAGAACAAAATCAATTCATGCAGCAGAGTATTTCCACGGTACATTAGAGCTTGTGGAAGAAGATACAAGTTTGATTCTGTTTTATGGAGAAGATGAAACAAGACCACTTATGGACAGAGTAATGGATTTTTCAAAGAAGATTACAAAAGTTATCAATGTATTTGATACAAAAGAAATTGAACTTCCATTTACAGATCCGGAATTTAGAAAAATTGTTTCCCCGATGATTATGTACGTTATAACAGAAAGATTAAGCTGCCATTTGGAAAAAGAAAGAAATCATCCTTTAACAACCAGAAGATATTATCGCCAGATGGAATATTAATTTGAAGAATTAAAAGATACTGATTGACGGAAGAGGAGTAACCTTATTTGATAAGGCCTCCTCTTTTTGTATTAATCAATACTTGTAATTTGTGTTTATATTTAATATGATAGTAATGCAAAGTTCGCAAAAAGTGAAACCTGCAGATACATAAATAAAAAAGCCAACGGAGGATAAGAGATGATCAGACTGGCAGAATCCAGAGATTTACCGCTGATTCTGAATATATATGAGTATGCAAGAGGATTTATGGCGGAAAATGGAAATCCATCACAATGGGGAAAAAATTATCCCCCGGAAGAAACCGTTTTAAATGATATAAAAAATAAGCACCTGTATGTGATAGAAGAAGAGGAAGTGTCAGGTGTGTTTTTCTTTAAAATAGGAGAAGACCCCACATACAATACGATTCACGAAGGACATTGGCTTTCCAGTGAAACGTACGGAACGATTCACAGAATTGCGGGGAATGGTAAGGAAAGAGGAATTTTGAAAAAGGCTGTTTCTTACTGTGAAGAAATCATTCCCCATCTTCGAATTGATACACATGAAGATAACAAAATTATGCAGAGAGCCATTGAAAAGAATGGATTTACAAAATGCGGGATGATTTTCACAGAAGAAGGAAGCCAGCGAATTGCTTATGAAAAACTTAAATGAATATATGGATTTTATGAAGGCGGCAGAGTCTCTTAAATCTGTTACGCGGACAGCCTGGACAAGTGAAGGACGAAGGGAGAGTACAGCGGAGCATTCCTGGCGTCTTGCACTTATGGCAGCAGTTTTTCTTGAAGAATTTCCACAGCTTGATAAATATAAGGTGATTCTTATGGCGCTCATTCATGATATGGGAGAGATTTATACAGGGGATATATCAGCAAATTCTGTATTTTCTTCCAAAGAAAAGGAAGAGGCAGAGCGGCGGGATATACAGGAGGTGTTTAGAATGCTTCCTGACAGACACAGGGATTTTTATATTTCCCTCTGGGAGGAATATGAAAGTGGAGTCACGCCGGAAGCCAGATTTGTAAAAGCGTTTGATAAGGGAGAAACAATTCTTCAGCATATTCAGGGAAAAAATCCGGAAGGATTTGATTATAAATTTAATCTCTCTTATGGAAAAAAATACTTCCAGGGAGATGAAAAACTGGAGGAAATCCGGGAGTTTCTGGATGAAGAAACAAAAGAAAAGATACGAGGGAGGATTAGCAATGGAAAGTAAAAAAATCATTGAATTTCGCAATATTGTGAAAAACTTTGATGGACAGATTGTTTTAAAAGGAGTCAATCTGGACATATACGAAAATGAATTTGTTACATTGCTTGGACCAAGTGGATGCGGAAAAACAACTCTTCTGCGGATTCTGGGAGGGTTTCTTGACGCAGACGAAGGTCAGGTGATTTTTGATGGAGAGGAAATTAGTAAAAAGCCGCCTTATGAAAGGGAATTAAATACGGTTTTTCAGAAATATGCACTGTTTCCTCACTTAAATGTGTATGAAAACATTGCTTTTGGCTTAAAACTGAAAAAAGTCAGCAAGGATATTATTGACCAGAAGGTTATGAAAATGCTGAAGCTTATAGGACTTGAAGGCTATGAGAAGAAAAATACGACGCTACTTTCCGGAGGGCAGCAGCAGAGAGTTGCCATCGCCAGAGCGCTCGTAAACGAGCCGAAGGTCCTTCTCCTGGATGAGCCCCTGGCAGCACTTGACCTGAAAATGCGAAAGGAAATGCAGTATGAGCTGAAAAGAATCCAGCAGGAAGTAGGAATTACTTTTATTTTCGTTACCCATGATCAGGAAGAGGCTCTTACTATGTCGGATAAGATTGTGGTTATGAATAATGGAGAAATCCAGCAGGTTGGTTCTCCGGAGGATATTTATAATGAGCCGTCAAACCGTTTTGTAGCTAATTTTATCGGGGAGAGCAATCTGATTCCGGGAACGATGCTTGAGGATTATAAGGTACGCTTTGATGATGTGGTGTTTGACTGTGTGGATTTTGGATTTAAAGAAAATGAGTCTGTGGATGTGGTAATTCGTCCGGAGGATATTGATATTGTACCTCTTGAGGATGGAAAGCTTACAGGAGAAGTATTAAGCGTTTTATTTAAGGGCGTTCATTATGAAATCATCGTAGAAACAGTTCCGGGAACAAGTGTGACTGTAAACATGAGAGTAATCCGAAATCAGGATGTGACAAGCGAGGATGGAAAAGAAAAAATAAGTGCGAATAACTTCTATGTAGATGTGGATGATGTGGAGACTCTTGATGATAAAGAAGTAATTGCTCTTTCAAATGCCCAGGCATGGACAGTGGAAGATGAAGAGTACGTTTCCATTGCAAAAGTAGAGTATGAAGTTGCGAAAGAAGAGGGACAGTATCCGGTAGCCTTTACTACTGTAAATGGAACAAGGATTGAACGGACGATTTATGTTGTTGACCAGCCGTTTGTAAAAAATGAGAAGGCAAATGAGGCAGTTATGGCTTTTAACTTCCAGAAAACAGTAGATGAAATTTTAGAGTCACAGGCGCTTGATACAGATTTAAAAACATGGGCAAATGCGCAGGGATGGAAGCTGAGTGATGAAAATCAAAGTGTGGATTTAAGTGTGGATTATGATTTTGAACCGGAAAATGTCACAGAAGGAATTTATAAAATTACATTCTGGACAACTGGACGGGAAATGAAAATTCATACAACAGATTACTTTAAGGAAGGTCAGGAGGTCGGCCTGACATTCTTCCCGGAAGATATTCATGTTATGTCAAAGGTGGGATACTGATGAAAAAATTTTCACATCTTGCGATTCCGTATATTGTGTGGGCTGTTATGATGCTGCTTCTTCCTATGGGACTGATTGCAGTATATTCTTTTATGGACTCTGGAAACAGCATTATAACATTCAGTTTTACGCTGGAGCATTATGTCACTTTTTTTACCGACCATGACTTTTTATTGATTCTCTGGCGCTCTATTATGATTGCAGTAAAGACAACCGTTGTCTGTCTTTTACTTGGATACCCTGTGGCTTATTTTATTGCAAGAAGCAGTGAAAAGGCACAGAATATTTTGATTTTATGCATTACGATTCCTATGTGGATTAATATGCTTGTAAGAACTTACGCATGGATTGGTCTTTTAAGTGAAGGCGGACTGGTTCAGAAGTTTTTAGGTATATTTGGTCTGGGAGATATGGAGCTTTTGTACACAGAAGGGGCTGTACTTCTCGGTATGGTTTATAACTTCCTTCCGTTTATGATCCTGCAGATTCATACTTCTCTTTGTAAAATGGATCAGGCGCTTTTGCAGGCAAGTGCAGACCTGGGAGCAAGACCTGTTCAGACATTCCGAAGAGTTACTCTCCCGCTTTCCATTCCTGGTGTAATCAATGGTATTACGCTGGTATTTCTGCCTGCGATCAGTTCCTTCTTTATTCCGAAGCTTCTTGGAGGCGGACAGTATTTCCTTATCGGAAATATGATAGAAAACCAGTTTATTACAGTCGGAGAGTGGAACTTTGGAAGCGCCATTTCCATGATCATGGCAATTATTATGATGCTTCTTATGATGGCCGTAAGAAGGGTAGAAGTGCGAAACCAGGGCGGAAAGGAGGAGTAAGAGAATGAAAAAAAACAACCGTTTATTCGGGAAGATTCTTATGACATTAATGATTGTTTTCTTTTATCTTCCCATTTTGTATATGATTGTATTTTCCTTCAATGAAGGGAAATCTCTTACAAGCTTCAGCGGCTTTTCTCTCAGATGGTATAAGCATATGCTGGAATCCGGAGATATGATGGAAGCGCTGTACACGACTTTTGGAGTGGCTTTAATTGCAACGTTTGTGGCGACTGTGGTAGGAACAATTTCTGCAATCGGACTCAGTAAATCAAAGAAAATTGTCAGACAGCTAGTAGAGCAGGTGAATAACCTACCTATGATGAATCCGGAAATTGTAACAGCCATCGGACTGATGCTTTTGTTTATTACTTTCCGTGTAGAAAAGGGATATATGACAATGCTTCTGGCGCATATTGCATTTTGTATTCCTTATGTTATGCTTTCCGTTATGCCGAAAATCCGCTCTCTCGATCCGAATCTTGCAGATGCCGCAATGGATTTGGGCGCAACTCCGTGGAAGGCACTGATTAAGGTTATTGTTCCGCAGATTACGCCCGGTATTGTATCCGGCGCGTTGATTGCCTTTACAATGTCTGTAGATGATTTTATTATTTCTTATTTTGTAACAGGGCGGGGCGTAAAAAACCTGAGCATCATGGTTTATACTATGAGCAGGAGAATGAATCCGAGTATTAATGCTGTGTCAACGCTTGTTGTCGTGATCATTACGATCGTGTTGATTCTTATTAATGTGATTCCTCTTATTGCAGCAAAAAGAGAAAAAAGAGAGACTACGGGAAGAAGATATTTCCTTCCAGTGGCAGCAGCTACAACCGCTCTTGTACTCATTGTTGTTTCTGTATTCCAGTTCAGTGGTGGAAAAGCATCCCGTCCCTTTGAAGGACAGACGCTGCATCTTTATAACTGGGGAGAATATACAGGCGAAAATATCATTAGAAACTTTGAGGAGGAGACAGGTGCAACTGTCGTTATGGAAAATTTTGACTCCAACGAGCAGATGTATATCAAGGTAGTTAACGGAGAGTCTTATGATATTCTTGTTCCAAGTGATTATATGATTCAGAGATTGATTCAGGAAGATCTTCTCCAGAAGCTGGATCATTCAAAACTGGACTGTATAGATCTTTTGACAGAGGATGTGAAAGGACTTCCATATGATCCGAAAAATGAATATTCGGTTCCATACTTCTGGGGAACAGCCGGAATTGTATATGATAAGACAAAGGTGGACATAAAAGATCTGGAAGAGCAGGGATACAATATTTTCCTGAATGAGAAATATAAGGGTGATATTTATCTTTACGATTCAGAAAGAGATTCTTTTATGATGGCGCTGAAAGCTCTAGGATATTCTATGAATACAGAAAATGAGAAGGAAATTAATGAGGCTTATGAGTGGCTTGTAAAATGTGTGCAGACAATGGAACCGGAAATAGTGACAGATGAAATTATTGATAATATGGCGCAGGGAAGAAAAGCTCTGGGACTGATTTATTCAGGTGATGCAACATATGTCATATCAGAGAATGAAAATATGGGATATTATCTGCCGGAGACAGGAACAAATCTCTGGTCTGATGCGATGGTCATTCCGAAAAATGCAAAAAATCCGGAACTGGCACATGCCTATATTAATTATGCGACAAACTATGAAGGAGCTTATGATAACTCCAGTTATGTGGGATATACCTCTTCAAATCAGGAAGTAATGGATACGCTGTCAGGAGAGGGCGGAGATTATGAGGGTATCGATTCCTATATTCCGCGTTCCGGAAATAAGATGGACGAGGTTTTTGTCTATAACGAAAAAACAAAGCAGATCATCAGTAATCTGTGGAGCAGGGTAAAAATAGCCGCAAGTAATGCGTAGATAATGAATGCCGGAGGGAAGATAAAAGACAGAAATTCTTTTATCCACCCTCCGGTATTAGTTTGTGAAAAAAATATAAAATTGTTTTAGATTATTGACATTTAAATGCAAATAGAATAGTCTGTCTTTAAGATAACGGTGTATGGAGTATTGCCGGAATAAATCAATTCTTATATTTATATCTTCCCGGTTCAGGGGATTTTTCACACACAAAATTATATAAAAAGTAATCAGCAAAGCCGTTGTCCCAGTTTTGTTTTTTTGATATAGTTAAAGTAATACTCCGTATACTTTGCGGAAAGGACGATAATGAAGGGTAAAAAAGTCAGGAAAAATTAAAAAACCAATGACAGAACTGACTGAGGGTGTGAATACATACAGTGTGATTCCCATTATTATGAGAGACAGAAATGCAGACAGTATACTGGAGGAATTCAGACAGAAGATAAAATGTGGAGAGATGCTTACGCGTCACGAACTGGCGATTCTGACACTGTGTCCTTTAATGGGAGGAGAAATGGGACAAAAGGAACGTATTTTGTCTGCATTTTCAATTCTGCAAAATACAAAAGATGAAAAAATAAAAGAAGATATTCAAAAGATAGAGGCGGTGATATACGCAATGGCAGACAAGTTTTTAGATTTTGCGGATATGGAAGATGTAAAGGAGGCGGTTCGCATGACAAGACTGGGACAACTATTACTGGAAGAGGGAATAGAAAAGGGAATGAAAGAGGGAATAAGGACAGGAGAACAGGAGACGAAACTTAATAATGCCAGAAATCTTCTTGATATTTTGGATGAGAAGATGATTGCAGAGAGAATAGGGCTTCCCCTGGAAACGGTAAGAAAGCTTAAAAAAGAAAAAGACAGATAAGCTATGAGCACCGGGAAAGTTTTTTTTCTCTGTAGTTGCCTGCGGCTCCGTTGTGAAGAATCCGGGGAAATGGTATTATAAATATACCAAAGGCCGATGGAAAAACAACGGGAGGTTTCGACGATGGAAATTGGAGCAGTAATAAGAAAATACAGAAAAGAAAAGGAAATGACACAGGAGGAAATGGCAGGCTGTCTCGGAGTTACCGCTTCTGCTGTCAACAAGTGGGAAAATGGAAATACACTTCCGGATGTGGCTCTTCTTGCGCCAGTTGCAAGGCTGCTTGGAATTACAACAGATACGCTTTTATCCTACAGAGAAAAGCTTACAGAGCGGGAAATTTCGGAAATAGGAGAAGAGCTTCGCCAGTGCGTGAAAGAAAAGGGGCTGGAAGCAGCTTTTGTATTTTCTGAGGAGAAAATCCGGGAATATCCAAACTGCGGGCAGCTAATTCTTATTTGTGCCCAGATATTAAATGGCTGCTGTGTGCTCTACGGTCTGGAAAAAAGCAGAGAACAGGAAGAAAAGATTTTTCTTCTCTATGAAAAAGCACTTAAAGATGAGCAGGAAGAAATAAGAGAATCTGCTGCAATGGCTCTTATGATTCTGCTTATGGAAAAGAAAGAATACCAGAAGGCGCAGGATTGTCTTGATAAAATCAGAGAGAGAAAAATCAACAAAAGGCAGCTTCAGGGCAATTTATATGCAGCCCAGGAAAAAAGAGAAGAGGCATATTCTGCTTATGAAAAAATTCTTTTTTCCTGTTTTTATGATATGAACGGCGCTTTTAACGGGATTTTAAGCCTTGCCTTAAAAGAAGAAGATATGGACAAGGCAGAAAAAATTGCAGATAAGCAGAAACATCTTGCTTCTCTTATGGAAATGGGGAAATATATGGAAATCTCTCCTGAACTTATTATGGCAGTTCATGACAAAGATAAACATCGTTTTCTGAAAGCTTTTTCCTGCTTTGAAAACAAAGATATGGACATTTACGAATTTACAGAATCAGAGTTTTATTCCCATATGGACTTTTATAAAGAAGGGGCAAGGGATTTGCTGGAGATGTTTAAAAGAGCAATGGAGAAAGATGAAGAGCTTGATTTTGTGCGTCAGGAACCGGAATTTCAGAAAATATGTGAAAAGTTAAAAAATAAGACTTCTTAAGAACAAAGCGGTCAAGTCTGTTTTATTCTTCTTTCCTAATAAATAAATTTCAGGCAGAGGGCGGTAAGCTCTCTGCCTGAAATTTTATTATTTACGCTTCTTCCTTATCATTTGTCAGGTTAAATCTGTCAAGTACATGGAAGAGAAGGCTTAAAATCATTGCTACAATGCAGGCAAGAACCATTCCTGTAAGTTCTACGTTTCCAAATTTTACGGAGATACCGGAAAGCCCTGTGACAAATACAACAGAGGTAAGAGTCAAGTTGCGGGAACGACCGTAATCCACCTTGGAATCTACAAGAATACGGATACCGGATGCTCCGATCATACCGTATAAAAGGAAAGAAATACCGCCGATTACAGGACCGGGAACCGTCTGGATCAGCATGGAAAGCTTTCCTACGAAGGAGCAGATGATGGATAAAACGGCAGCTCCTGCAATGACACGAACACTGTATACTTTTGTCACTGCCATGACGCCAATGTTTTCGCCATATGTAGTTGTAGGAACAGAACCAATCAGACCGGAGAGCATAGTAGACAGGTTATCTCCAAGTAAAGAACGGTGAAGTCCCGGATCTTTTAAAAGGTCTTTTCCTACAATTTTACTTGTGACTACCTGATGCCCGATGTGCTCGGAGGTAATGACAAGAATAACCGGAAGAATAATAAGAATAGCGTCCATATCAAATTTTGGAAGCTGAAAATTCGGAAGTGCAAATAAAGGGGCTTTGGCAACCTCTGTAAAATCTACAACTCCGCAGCAAAGGGCTGCAATATATCCTGCAATTACGGCAATTAAAATCGGGATAACAGATAAAAAGCCGCGGAACAGAATATTTCCAAAAACAGCAACTCCAAGTGTGACAAGAAATACAATCACATTTTTAGGATTGATAACCTCATCTAATAATCCGGCATTGCTGGCCGCACTTCCGGAAAGTTCAAGACCAATAAGAGCAACAACAGGTCCCATAGCAGCCGGGGGCAGTACAATGTCAATCCAGGATGAACCGAATTTGTAAATAATAAATGCAAGGATACATCCGCAGAAACCAACAACTACAAAGCCGCCAAGTGCATATTCATAGCCCATCTGGCTGATTACGATTCCGGCAGGAGCCAGAAATGCAAAGCTGGAGCCAAGGTAAGCCGGCGCTTTTCCCTTTGTAAGGGCAATGAATAAAAGTGTACCGACACCATTCATAAAGAGAACGACTGCGGGATTGATTCCAAAAATAAAAGGAACCAGGACAGTGGCGCCGAACATGGCAAACATATGCTGGATACTTAGGGGAATCAAAAGTTTTGCCGGGACTTTGTCTTCTACTTGAATAATTTTTCTTTGTTCCATTTTTCCTCCTCAAAAAGTAAAATAATAAATTGCATTCCGGCTTATTTTATCATATTCCTCGCTTCGATGGAAGAAAAAATTTAGCATTTCTTTATAAAAAAAGCAAGAATTCTAAAATGGAGAACAAGATATAGGTGGAAAAAGTGACAAATGAAATATATAATAAGGACATCAATATATGTGATGAAATCAAAATGGAGGAAGAAAAATGGAGAAAAAAAGAGGACGTGTAACCATTCCTACAGATTTGAATGTAATACCTCAGACACTTGAGATTCTGGAGAAATGGGGAGCAGACGCAGTGCGTGACTGTGACGGAACTGAGTTTCCGGCAGAGCTGAAAGAAGTGGACGCAAAGGTTTATGCAACTTATTATACAACAAGAAAGGATAATGAGTGGGCAAAGGCACATCCGGAAGAAATCCAGCAGATGTACATTATGACAGATTTCTACAGCGCAGTGTCTGATAAACTTTCCATTCACTTAATGGATCATATTTATCCTGCAATGTTAAAAGTAAATACACGGGATGACAAAAAACGCTGGTGGGAGGTTATGGACCGTACAACAGGTGAACCTGTTCCAACAGATAAATGGAGTTATGATGAGGAAAGTGGAAATGTAATGATTGATGCAGTTCCTTTCCATGATTATACAGTAAGCTTCCTTGCTTATATTATGTGGGATCCGGTTCATATGTACAATGCAGTTGTAAATGACTGGAAAGATGTAGAGCCGCAGATGACTTTTGATGTGCGCCAGCCGCTTACAAGAGAGTTTTCTCTGAAAAGACTGCGCCGTTTCCTGGAAACTCATCCATATGTAGATGTAGTGCGTTTTACTACATTCTTCCATCAGTTCACACTGATTTTTGATGAGCTTGCAAGAGAAAAATATGTAGACTGGTATGGATATTCCGCATCTGTAAGTCCATATATTCTGGAGCAGTTTGAAAAAGAAGTGGGTTATAAATTCCGTCCGGAATTTATTATTGATCAGGGATATATGAATAATACTTATCGTATTCCATCTAAAGAATTTCGTGATTTCCAGGCATTCCAGAGAAGAGAAGTTGCAAAACTTGCAAAAGAGATGGTTGATATTGTACATGAGTACGGAAAAGAAGCCATGATGTTCCTTGGGGATCACTGGATTGGAATGGAACCATTTATGGATGAGTTCGCATCTATCGGAATTGATGCAGTCGTAGGAAGTGTTGGAAACGGTGCAACCCTTCGTCTGATCAGCGATATTAAAAATGTAAACTATACAGAGGGACGTTTTCTTCCATACTTCTTCCCGGATACTTTCCATGAGGGCGGCGATCCTGTAAAAGAAGCAAAAGTAAACTGGGTAACAGCAAGAAGAGCGATTCTTCGAAGCCCGATTCAGAGAATCGGATACGGCGGATACTTAAAGCTTGCTCTTGATTTCCCGGAATTTGTGGAATACATTGAGAGCGTATGTGATGAGTTCCGTACACTTTATGACAATATTACAGGAACAACTCCTTACTGTGTAGAGCGCGTGGCTGTATTAAACTGCTGGGGCAAGATGCGTGCATGGGGAAATCATATGGTACACCATGCAATTTATTACAAGCAGAATTATTCCTATGCAGGAATTATTGAAGCATTAAGCGGCGCTCCTTTTGATGTAAAATTCATAAGCTTTGAAGATATTCTGGAAAATCCGGACATTTTAAAAGATATTGATGTTATCATCAATGTAGGCGATGCAGATACAGCTTATGGCGGCGGAGAATACTGGACAAACGAAAAGATTGTTACAGCAGTAAAAGAATTTGTTTACAATGGCGGCGGATTTATCGGTGTAGGCGAGCCGACAGCGCATCAGTGGCAGGGACGTTTCTTCCAGCTTTCCGATATTCTTGGCGTGGAAGAAGAACATGGATTTAACCTGAACAGAGATAAATACAACTGGGAAGAGCACAAAGATCACTTTATTCTTTCTGACTGCACAAAGGATGTCGATTTCGGAGAAGGAAAGAAGAATATTTTTGCACTTCCGGAGACAGAAATCCTCATTCAGAGAGAGCAGGAAGTACAGATGGCAGTGAAGGAATTTGGAAAAGGCCGCGGTGTATATATCAGTGGTCTGCCATACAGTTTTGAAAACAGCCGTATTCTTTACCGTGCGATTCTCTGGTCTGCAGGAGATGATGAAAAGCTGAACCAGTGGTTCTCCACAAACTTTAACGTAGAAGTTCACGCATATGTGAAAAATGGAAAATACTGTGTTGTAAATAATACTTACGAGCCACAGGATACAACTGTTTACCGCGGAGATGGAAGCAGCTTTGACCTTCATATGGAAGCAAATGAAATCAAGTGGTATGAAATTTAAAAAGTAAATATTTTATAAGGAATCCCTCCGGAAATGTTGTATAATGTTTCAGGGGGGATTTTGTTTCTAGCGGTAGTTGCGTCGATTGATGAAAATGATGTAATTGGACAATCATGCAGGCGAATAGGGCAGTTCATATATATTTGTTGTACTGGGAAAGCAGTATGCTCTGTGTGGGATTTTCTGGAAAAATAGAACGCTCTGCGAGAACATGTTTAGAGATTGTGTATTTTAAAGGAAAAATGAGGTTATATAAACAATTATGAAGGGAGTTTGTGTTTTTTCGATGGAAAACAGCGTTATATAAACAATTTTCGAGGAGAATTGTTTTTTTCGAGGTGAAAATGGCATTATATAAACAATTTTAAAGAGTAATTGTTTGTTTCGAGGCGAAAATGGCATTATATAAACAATTTTAAAGAGTAGTTGTTTGTTTCGAGGTGAAAATGGCATTATATAAACAATTTTAAAGAGTAATTGTTTGTTTCGAGGCGAAAATGACATTATATAAACAATTTTAAAGCAAAATTGTGTTTTCAAGAGGAGAGAAGGCTTACATGATTATTTTAATTACAGGAGCTTCCCATACAGGGAAAACAGTTCTGGCACAGAAGCTGCTTGAAAGGTATCAGTACCCATATTTATCTCTTGATCATCTGAAAATGGGACTGATACGAAGCAGAAATACTTCTCTGACACCGGAAGATGATGAAGAATTGACTGCTTATTTATGGCCTGTTGTGCGGGAAATGATAAAGACAGCAATAGAAAATAAACAGAATCTCATAGTGGAGGGGTGTTATATTCCTTTTAACTGGAAGGAAGATTTTGAGGAAACATATCTTGAAGAGATAGAATATTATTGTCTGATATTAAGCGAGAATTACATAGAACATCATTTTGAAGATATAAAAAATCATGCCGGTGTCATTGAAGAGCGTCTTGACGATACAGGCTGCACAAAAGATTTCATTCTTTCAGAAAACATATATTATCTTCAGATGTGCAGGAAATATCAGTGCAACTATATTCTTATTGACAGAGAATATGAAATAGAAATAGAAGAAAAAATGCAGCTATTCAGAACAGGTCGAAGCACTTGCTGCTGAGACCATGAAGATACTGAACAGTTACGAAAAAATAAAGTAAAACAGAAAGACGAGGCAGAAAATGAATAAGAAAAATGCAAATAGTTCGCTCTATTTTTTGGTGGGAATTTTACTTCTGTTCAGCGGAATGATGGGACAGAATACGACATTTTACGTGCTGGCATTTGTTTTTATTATTCTTGGATTTGTGAAGAGAAAAAAGTAAAGGGCGGCAGAAAATTATGGAAATATTAAAATTAAGAGAGCATAAGGAATTAACAAAAAGAGCGGCAGAATGGTTTCATCTGAAATGGGATATACCGGCAGAGGCGTATGAGGAAAGTATAAGGGAATGCCAGGCGAAGAAAGAAGGTGTTCCACAGTGGTATATTGTGCTGGAAAATAATGAGATGATTGCAGGTGTTGGCGTGATAGAAAATGATTTTCACGAAAGAAAAGATTTAACACCGAATGTATGCGCCTTATATGTGGAGGAAAAATACCGCTGCAGAGGAATTGCAGGGAAATTATTGAAACTGGTGAGAGATGACATGGAGAACAACGGAATTTCTCCTCTTTATCTTATAACAGAACATACGTCATTTTATGAAAGATATGGATGGGAGTTTTTGTGTATGGTAAAGGAAGAAGACAGCAACAATATGATAAGAATGTATGTACATCAATAAAGTAACGGAGAAACTGTAAAAAGTATGTTTTAGAAGCAATAATTGGAGAAAATATATGATACAAATCAGATATGCAGAAGCTTCTGACAGAAAGTTTTGGTATCAGCTTGACAGACTTTTATCAGACATAGAATTTGAAAATAAAGTACGTAGAAAACAGGGATATGACAATAAAGTATACCGGATTTTAAGCAGTGTCTTCATGGTTATGGGGCTGATTCCCATACTTGTATGTCCTGGAATCTGGATTTGGGGATAGATTAATATTTTTAAACAAAGAGAGGAATTGAATGAAATCAAAAACAATGCGCGCTATTTTACATGCGCTTTCATACAGCAATCTTGAGGTGGAATCTGCAAGGCGTCTGGCAGATTTAAAACGCCTTGATCCTATGCGCATATTTCGCAGGAAATTAGATGTAAAAATATATAATGAAGATTATGAAGTGCCGGTTCGTCTGTATTTTCCAAATGAGCAGGCAATGAAAAAAGGAATAAATAAAGGACACTCTTATGCAGTGCTTCTGTTTTTTCACGGCGGCGGCTGGGTGACGGACAGTGTGGAAAATTATGATCGGGTATGTAGTCAGATGGCGCAGTCCACAGGACAGATTGTAGTATCTGTGGAATACCGCCTTGCCCCGGAATACCCTTTTCCAACAGGACTTATGGATTGCTACGCGGCTGCAAAGACTCTATATACGAACAGGTTTATTTTAAATACAGAACCTAAGAAAATTACGATTGTAGGAGACAGCGCAGGAGGGAATCTTGCAGCGGCAGTTTCTCTTATGGCAAGAGATAAAGGAGAATTTATGCCGGACAGACAGATATTGATTTACCCTGCATTAAATAACTGTTATACAGAAGAATCGCCGTATCGTTCTGTAAAAGAGAATGGGGAAGATTATCTTCTTACAGCAGTAAAAATGGAAAATTATATATCATTATATCAACGAAGTCCGGAAGACAGAGATAACCCGTATTTCTCTCCTCTTCAGGAAAAAAATCTGAAAGATCTTCCGGATACGCTTATTCTGACAGCGGAATTTGATCCTTTAAGAGATGAAGGGGAGGAGTACGCAAGGCGGCTCCAAGAAGCGGGGAACAACGTAGAACTTCATCGCATTCCGGGGGCGCTTCATGGATTTTTCGCTCTTGGAATCAAACTTTTTCACGTGCAGGAAAGCTTTGATATTATGAATAAATTTCTTAGAAGGGAGATAGAGACTTGTTAGAGTTTGGATATTCACGTTGGAGAAAACTTGACAATGCAGCACTTGTTTTTCCGGCTGTTACAGGAAAAAATGATACGAGAGTATTTCGAGTATACTGCCGGCTGAAAGAAACAGTAGAGCCGGAGATTCTTCAAAAAGCGCTTGATATTACAATGGAAAAATATCCGTTGTATCAGGCGGTTCTCCGAAAGGGACTTTTCTGGTATTACCTGGAAAGACGAGACATACAGCCGCTTGTAAAACCAGAGACAGAACCTCCCTGCAGTGATTTGTATGTACCGGATCAGAAATCACTGTTGTTTCAGGTGACTTACTATAAAGACAGAATTCAATTTGAGGTATTTCATGCGTTGACAGACGGAACAGGGGCCATGCATTTTATTCAGGAGCTTGTGAAACAGTACCTTATGCTGGCACATCCAAAAGCGCAGCTTCCTGATTTTTCTACAGGAGAAGAGAGTACGGGAAAGGAGCAGGAGGAAGACAGTTTTTCCCAGTATTATAAGACGGAGCTCCCCAAAAATAAAGAAAAAAAGAAAGCGGCTGTGCAGCTAAAAGGAGAGAAACTTCCACAAGATGAAATGCACATTATGGAGGTGATTCTTTCCGTAAAAGAAACTTTAAAAACAGCCAGAGCAAATGGCGTTACGATTACAGTTTTGCTGGCATCCGCTCTTCTTTGGGCAATCCACGAAGAGATTCCTGCGAGCCGTTTAAAACGTCCGGTCACCCTTATGGTTCCTGTAAATCTTCGCAATTATTTTGATTCCAAATCAATGGCGAATTTTTTCGGCTGGATTGAGGTGGGATATGTTTTTAAGGAAAATACAACCTTCGATGAGGTAATGGCCCATGTAAAGAAAGAGTTTGAAAGAGAGTTGATGAAAGAGAGGATTGCGGTACATATGAATGACTATGTAAGGCTGGAAAAGAATCCTCTGATCAGGGCAATTCCTCTCGAAGTGAAAAAGTTTGGAATGATGGCAGGGGCAAAATACGGTGCAAGGAGCATCACAGGTATTTATTCCAATGTGGGAATATTTAAGTTTCCTGAAGAGTATGGGGATTATATCCAGTATTTCGGTTTTCTGGCAAGCACATATTCTATGCAGCTCTGTTCCTGTTCTTATAAAGATAATCTTGTGCTCGGTTTTACTTCAAAAATTCCGGGAGACAGTATTCAGAGAAATTTCCTGAAGATTTTAAAAGAAAAAGGACTTTCTTATGAAGAGGTGGAGAGCGATTTTCCAGGTTACAAGAAAGAAAAAACAAATGTGCCGGCAAAAGTTTTTCAGACATTTACGTTTCTTTGTATTGCGGCTGTCATTATATCTACAATGGTAAATTATATGGTTTCCGGCAATTTTACGTGGTGCTGGGCAGCAGGAGCGGCGAGTTTGAGTGCGTGGCTTCTCGTTTCTGTGGCGTACAGAAAACGGAGAAATATTTTGAAAAATGCGATGTGGCAGCTTCTTCTTGTGACGGTTCTGGGGATTTTTTGGGATGTCTTTACCGGCTGGCATAACTGGTCTTTGAACTTTCTTTTTCCGGGAGCGTGCCTGACTGTTTTGTGCTCTATGCCGGCAGTTTCCAGGATTCAGAGACTTGAGGTGTCAGAGTATTTATTTTATCTTATACAGGCATGTGCTGCAGGCTGCATCCCGTTAATACTGGTTGCTCTTCATTTTGTAACGAAACCGTATTTGTCAATTCTCTGTTCTGGGATCAGTATTTTGATTCTTTTGGGAATGTTTATATTTCAGAGAAAAAATACATTCAGAGAATTCCATAAAAAATTCCGTATGTAGGAACGTCTTTTCATAAAAAAACAAGTGTATTTTCAGCAAAGACGTTTTGATAAAATCTAAGATTTTTGTAGATTCATCCAAGAAAATCGTATGTACTTTGCCTAAAGGTGTTGCTATAATACACATCAGTTTTGTGGAAATTTGCAATACGGAAGCGCCTTTCAGGCTCACGTGATTCCGGCAGATCCACAGAGGCGTAGCCAGACCGGGAAAGGAGGCGGGACGTGAGGGATGGCAAATGAGGGTAAAGAGCCTGAGATGGAGGATCGAATGAAAAAGTTTTATAAAAAGGGTATAGGAGTTGCATTGGCAGTAACTATGGCATCATCAAGCATGGTAGCTTATGCAGCAGAAGCAACAAAGGATGGTTCCGGAGCAGCAGGACTTTCAGCAGAAGCAGCGCCGGAAGAAAAAACAGTAGACGGAAGCCAGTTTGCAGGCGAAGAATGGTATGACCAGAGAGCTACTTTTCAGGTGAACCGTGAAGATGCGCACACAAGCTTTGTATCTTTTGGAAATGTAGAAGATGCAAGAGTGCGTGATAAGGAAAAGTCACCTTCTTATCAGCTTTTAAACGGAGAATGGAAATTTGAGCTTGCAGACAATCCGGAAGGAAGAAATACAGAGTTTTATAAAAACGAGTATGATGTAAGCGGCTGGGACGACATTACAGTTCCTTCCAACTGGCAGACAGAGGGATACGACCATCCGAAGTATACGGATACAAGACTTCCGTGGGAAGGCGTAGAGACACCGGAGCTTGGGGTTGCACCTGTAAAATATAATCCGGTAGGTTCTTACAGAAGAGACTTTACAACGCCTGCGGAATGGGACGGAAAAGAAATTTTTGTATCCTTCCAGGGTGTGGAATCTGCCTTTTATCTGTGGGTAAATGGTCAGTATGTAGGCTACAGTGAAGACAGCTACACACCATCAGAATTTGACATCAGCCCATACCTGAACGCTCCGGGAGAGCAGAATAATATTTCTGTACAGGTATATCGCTGGTCTGACGGAAGTTACCTTGAAGACCAGGATTTTATCCGATTAAGCGGTATTTTCAGAGATGTATTTTTATTCTGCAAAGACAAAAATGCTTCTATTTTTGACTTTAACTACACAACGGATCTGGATGAAGAATATAACAATGCAGTTCTTAATGTAGAGACAACACTTCGTCGCTACAACGAAGAGGGAAGCGCAGAAGGCTACACAGTAGATGCTACGCTTTTTGATGCAGAAGGCAATGAAGTATTTACACAGTCTATGACACCTGCTTTTGAGGGAAAAGAAGCAGCGGCACAGATTTCCGTAGATGTGGAAGCGCCAAAGAAATGGTCTGCTGAAGAGCCAAACCTGTATCAGCTTGTTCTGGCGTTAAAAGATGCAGAGGGCAATATTGTAGAGACAGCCGGATGTAATGTTGGTTTCCGTGAAGTGGAAATCATTAATAAAGGAACTACGGAATCACAGATTACGATTAACGGACAGCCAATTATGTTCAAAGGTGTAAACCGTCATGAAACATCCGGTGAGACAGGACGTCATATTACAGAAGAAAGTATGATTGAAGATATTAAACTGATGAAACAGTATAATATCAATGCAGTCCGCAACTCTCATTATCCAAATGAAGCAAGATGGTATGAGCTTTGTGATGAATATGGACTCTATATGATCGATGAAGCAAATATCGAATCTCACGGTGTAAATGATTACCTGCCACAGAGTGATCCGGAATGGATTCTTGCATGTAAGGACCGTATGACAAGTACAATTGAGAGAAGTAAGGTACATCCGTCTATTCTCTTATGGTCTCTTGGAAACGAATCTTATAATGGAGATACATGGGCGGAACTTGGAAAACTCTGTAAAGAACTTGATCCGACAAGACTTGTTCATTATGAAGGTCACAGAGATATTCCGGAAGTTGACGTATGGTCCAGAATGTACCGTCGTGTAAACAAGCCGGATGAAATGGACAAATACTCCAATCCTCTTGTATGGTGGGGAAATTATGGAACAAAGCCGGCATTCCAGTGTGAGTATGCACACGCAATGGGAAATGGTATCGGAAACCTGAAAGAGTACTGGGATGTATACGAAAAATACCCGAACCTTCAGGGTGGATTTATCTGGGACTGGGTAGATCAGACTGTTTACATGGACACACCAACGGATAAGATCCTTACAAATAATGGAAAAAATATTGAAGTCCGTCTGAAAGGTGAATTGTCTGAAGAAGGCAAAGACGGAAAGGCAATGGACGGATATGCACAGTGCTATAATGATAAGGCGCTGAACTTCAGAGGAAATGATTCCTTTACTCTGGAAGCATGGGTAAAACCGGAAGCAACGGAAGAAACATCTCCAATTATTACAAAAGGTAATGATGAGTGGATGTGCACAGAGTCTTATGGTCTTCAGAGAAAAGTTGTTTTTGATGATGAGACAGGCGAGAAGGCAGAAGACTATATTGAATGTTATATTTACAACCAGAACTGGGATGACGAAAACGGTGTTTACCAGAAAGTTTCCGCATCTGTTCCGACACCGGAAAACTGGGCAGATAACTGGCATCATGTAGCCGGTACATATGATGGAACAACTCTGAAACTCTACATTGATGATGAAGAGGTTGCTTCTGTAGAAGATACAACCGGTATTGCAGGCGGCGGAAACGCAGTGGGAATTGGTGCAGACATTACATATGATGCACAGAACCCGAATGTTCCAGGTAACTTTAAAGGCTTAATCGACAGCGTACGTATTTACAAAACTGCACTTTCAGCAGAGGAATTAAAGAATGCAGAAAGAGAAGCAGATGATAATGCGGTTGTATGGCTTGACTTTGAAGAGACAACAGATAAGACATATGCAAGAGAACAGTACAACAGCTTCGGCGGTGACTGGGAAGATATTCCGGAAGGAAATCCGAACAATAAAAACTTCTGTGCAAACGGACTTGTATCTGCTGACAGAACTGTACAGCCTGAACTGATTGAAGTTAAGAAACTGTATCAGAACATTGGAATGGAAAATGAAGACGTTCGTAACGGAAAAGTAAAGGTTAAGAATAAATATCTCTTTACAAACCTGAACGCATTCAAAGGAACATGGGAACTGATTGAAGATGGAAAACCAATCCAGAGCGGTGAATTTACAGATGACGAGCTGAATATTGCTCCTCTTACAGAAGGCGTTCTGAATATTCCATTTACACAGCCGGAATTAAAAGCCGGTTCTGAGTATTTTGTAAACATCAGCTTTAGCCTGAAGGGAGATACTTCCTGGGCAGCAGCAGGTCATGAAGTAGCAAAAGAGCAGCTCGCGCTTCTTTATGAAGTTCCATCTGTAGAGCCTGTAGATGCAGCGTCTATTCCTGCGCTTTCTGTAGAAGATCAGGAAGAAGCAGCGCTTGTAAAAGGTGATGGCTTTGAATTGAACTTTAACAAGAAAACAGGAACGATTGATTCCTTCACATACCAGGGCGTAGAGCTTCTGGAAAACGGACCGACTCCAAACTTCTGGAGAGCGCCTACAGACAGTGACCTTGGATACTATTCTGCAAACATTCTGTCTGACTGGAGATATGCAGGAAGTGACAGAGTGATCACAGAAGTAACTGTAGATGCAGAAAGCGAAAATAAGGTTGCATTTACAGTAAATGCAAAACTGCCTACGAGCATGGAATCCGACTGGCAGCAGATTTACACGGTTTATGGTACTGGTGATGTGGAAGTTACAAGTACACTGAAACCGGGAAGTGCAGACCTTCCGATGATTCCTGAGGTTGGAAATATGCTTGTTCTTCCGAAAGAATTCCACAATGTTACCTGGTATGGAAGAGGACCGGAAGAAAACTACATTGACAGAAAAACAGGTTACAACGTAGGCTTATATCAGAGTACAGTAGAAGATTTCTTTGTGGATTATATTAAGCCACAGGAAACAGGAAACCGTACAGATGTAAGATGGGTAAGTATGACAAATGACGATGGTATCGGACTTCTTGCAAAAGCATCCGCTCCAATGGAATTTAACGCACTTGCTTATACACCGGAAGAGCTGACAAATAATCTTCATTCTTATATGCTTCCGGAAAGCAACCGTGTAATCTGGAGACTGAACCATAAGCAGATGGGTCTTGGAGGAGACAACTCATGGGGAGCTAAGCCGTTTGAAAAATATCAGATTCCGGCAGGCGAAACATATGAGTACACCTACACACTGAAACCAATTTCTACAAGTGATGTAGACGCTTCCATGGCAGAATCTAAAGTGATAATGCCTGAATAAAACATAAAACTATAAAAGGAGCCGTCCGGTGGACAGAAAAACTGTCTGCCGGGCGGCTTCGTTTTATTCTTTTAATATAACACTTGACAAATATTTTGAATGTGATATACTTTGAAAGTCAAAATATTTTAAAACAAAAATAAAGGCGAGAATTATGATAGGAAGAATTTGCGGAACGGGTTCCTGCCTTCCGAGGACTGTATGGACGAACGAGAAGCTGGAAGAGCTTGTGGATACAAGCGGACAGTGGATTGAGGAGAGGACAGGAATCTGTGAGAGGCATATTGCAGAGGAAGAGGAGACGACGGCATATTTGGCTTCTGAGGCGGCGAAAGAGGCGGTTTTGGACAGCGGGTTGAAGGCACAGGACATAGATTTGATTCTTGTGGCGACCATTTCGCCGGGAAGAGTGATGCCGGGAGTTGCCTGTGAGGTACAGAAAAATATCGGAGCCTCAAATGCCACCTGTTTTGACTTAAATGCTGCCTGTACCGGTTTTCTGTTTGCGCTTAATACAGCGCAGGCATATATTGCACAGGGAATTTATAAAAATGCCCTTGTAATAGGAGCGGAGAACCTTTCTAATCTTACGAACTGGAAGGACAGAGGAACCTGCATTCTCTTTGGAGACGGAGCAGGAGCCGTCGTAGTAAAAGGCGAAGCAGAAGGACTGTATGAACAGGTGACGCACTCTATCGGGGAAAAAGGAGAAGTCCTCACTCTCACAGATAGAAATCAGAAGAAATACGAAGCTTCCCCGAAAGCTCCGGAAACGTATATGCAGATGGACGGCAAAGCTGTTTTTCAGTTTGCGGTAACGAAGGTTCCGGAGGCAGTGAGAGAAGTTCTGGAAAAGGCAGGGATTAAGAAGGAAGAGGTTTCTTTTTATATTCTTCATCAGGCGAATGAGAGGATTATTCTTTCCGCAGCAAAAAGGCTGGGAGAAAGTATGGAAAAGTTCCCTGTAAACATGAAAAAATATGGAAACACCTCATCGGCAAGCATCCCGATCTTGCTTGATGAGTTAAATAAAAAAGGCGCTTTCAAACGAGGCGAGAACATCGTTCTTTCCGGATTTGGGGCGGGTCTTTCCTACGGGGCAAGTATATTAAAATGGTAAAAGGAGAATGGATATGTTAGAAAGAATTAAGGAAATCGCAGCAGAGGCACTTGGAGCAGATGTAGATACAATGACAGCGGAGACATCTTTTAAAGAAGATTTAGGTGCTGACTCATTAGACCTTTTTGAGATGGTAATGACGCTTGAGGAAGAGTTTAATGTAGAGATTCCATCAGAGGATTTAGAACAGATTCAGACTATCGGAGATGTAGAAAGCTACATTCAGAAGCTTCAGTAACAGGAGGAAAACTCATGAAAACAGAAGTAACAGAATTACTTGGAATTGAATATCCCATTATCCAGGGCGGTATGGCATGGGTGGCAGAATATCATCTGGCAGCAGCCGTATCAGAGGCAGGAGGATTTGGACTGATTGGCGCAGCCAGTGCTCCGGCAGAATGGGTAAGAGAGCAGATTCGGGAAGTAAAAAAGAGAACAGAGAAACCTTTTGGCGTAAACATTATGTTGATGAGCCCATATGCAGATGAAGTAGCTAAAGTTGTTGCGGAAGAAGGAGTAAAGGCCGTTACAACAGGAGCAGGAAATCCCGAAAAGTATATGGGAATGTGGAAGGAAGCCGGAATAAAGGTGATTCCTGTTGTTGCTTCTGTAGCTCTTGCAAAAAGAATGGAGCGGTGTGGTGCTGACGCTGTGATTGCAGAAGGAACAGAAGCGGGAGGACATATTGGAGAAACGACAACAATGGTTCTTGTTCCGCAGGTGGCGGACGCCGTAAACATTCCGGTCATTGCAGCAGGAGGAATTGCTGACGGAAGAGGTATGGCAGCTGCGTTTATGCTTGGGGCAAAAGGAGTACAGATTGGAACTCGATTCATCGCCACAGAAGAATGCTGGGCTCATGAGAATTATAAAAATCTTGTTTTAAAAGCGAGAGATATTGATACAAAAGTAACAGGAAGAAGTACAGGTCATCCTGTGCGTAGTCTTCGCAACCAGATGACAAAACAATATCTGGAAATGGAAGAAAAGGGAGCTTCCTTTGAAGAACTGGAACTTCTGACACTTGGAGGTCTGAGAAAGGCTGTTGTAGAAGGGGATGTAAAAACAGGAAGCGTTATGGCAGGCCAGAGTGCAGGGCTTGTAAAAGAGAAACTCACATGTAAAGAAGTAGTGGAAGGTCTTGTGAGAGAAACCGAAAAACTTTTAAAAGGAGCAGATGTTTATGAGTAAAATTGCATTTGTATTTCCTGGTCAGGGTGCACAAAGAGCAGGTATGGGAAAAGATTTTTACGATACTTTTGATACTGCAAAACAGATATTTGATGATGCTTCCGACTGGCTTTCTCTTGACATGAAAGCACTCTGTTTCCAGGAAAATGATAAGCTGAATCTTACGGAATATACACAGGCTGCTCTTGTGACTGCCAGTCTTGCCATGGCACATGTAATAAAAGAAAAAGGGCTTATTCCTGATGTGGCAGCGGGATTGAGTCTTGGCGAATACTGTGCAATAGAAATGGCAGGAGGAATGTCTCTGAAAAGTGCAGTTTGTACAGTAAGGGAAAGAGGAATTTTGATGGAGCATGCAGTTCCGGCCGGAAAGGGAGGAATGGCTGCTGTTCTTGGAATGAAGGCTGAAGATATAGAAAAAAATATTGCATCTTTAGACGGAGTGGAAATTGCAAATTATAACTGTCCGGGACAGATTGTAATAACAGGAAAAAAAGAAGGAGTAGCGCGCGCGGCGGAACTTCTAAAAGCGAATGGTGCAAAGCGTGTTCTTCCTTTAAATGTAAGCGGTCCTTTCCACAGTTCTATGTTAAGAGATGCGGGGCAGGAGCTTGAAAAAATTCTTGAAAATCAGGAGTTTTCTTCTTTGAGAATTCCTTATGTCACAAATGTGACAGGAGAATTTATTCAGGATAAAAGTGAGATAAAACCATTGCTTTCCAGACAGATTTCTTCTCCTGTAAAATGGCAGCAAAGTGTGGAAAACATGATTGCCAAAGGAGTGGATACTTTCGTGGAAATCGGTCCGGGAAAAACACTTACCGGCTTTATACGGAAGATAAACAAAGAGGTTGCCGTTTATAGCATCCAGACCATTGAGGATATGGAAAAGGTGATTCAGGCAGTAAAGGAGCAGAGTATATGACAGAGAAAAAGGTTGCAGTGGTAACTGGCGCTTCAAGAGGAATCGGAAGAGCCATTGCCGTTGAGCTTGGAAAAACAGGTTCAATTGTTGTAATTAATTATAATGGTTCAAAGGATAAGGCAGAAGAAGTAAAAAGCGAGATTGAAGCTTTCGGAGGAGAAGCCTGTACCTTCCAGTGTGATGTGTCTGATTTTGCTGCCGGAGATGCTTTCTTTAAGGAAATTATTAAAAAATACGGCAGAATTGATATTTTGGTAAATAATGCAGGAATTACGAGAGATGGTCTTCTTATGGGAATGAGTGAGGAAGATTTTTCTAAAGTAATTGATGTGAACTTAAAAGGCTGTTTTTATGGAATCCGCCACGTTGCAAGACAGATGATTCGTCAGAGAAGCGGACGCATTATCAACCTGGCATCTGTTGTGGGAGTAAGAGGAAATGCAGGACAGGCAAATTATGCAGCTTCAAAAGCGGGAGTGATCGGCCTTACGAAATCTGCGGCAAAGGAACTGGCATCAAGGGGGATTACCGTAAACGCTATTGCACCGGGATTTATCCACACAGATATGACGGATGCTCTTTCTGAAAAGGTAAAAAGCAGCATCAGGGAGGAAATTCCCATGAAAGAATTTGGCAATCCGGAAGATGTGGCAAAGGCAGTTTCTTTTCTCGCGTCGGAGGGAGCCGGCTATATTACCGGTCAGGTTCTCTGTGTAGACGGCGGAATGGCAATGTGACAGGAGGAAATCAATGAAAAGAAGAGTTGTGGTAACTGGTCTTGGAGCAGTTACGCCTATTGGAAATAATGTAGAAGAATTCTGGGAAGGGATTAAGGCAGGAAAAGTGGGAATTGGGGAAATTACCCGGTTTGACACAACAGATTATAAGGTGAAGCTGGCTGCAGAGGTGAAAAATTTTTCTCCAAAAGAATATATGGACTTTAAGGCTGCCAGGCGAATGGAACTGTTTTCCCAGTATGCAGTTGCAGCGGCTCTTGAGGCAGTAAGAAATGCAGAGCTTGATATGGAAAAAGAGGATTCCTTCCGCGTGGGAGTATCGGTAGGTTCAGGAATCGGAAGTCTCCAGACAGTGGAAACGGCTCTGGAAAAAATAAAAGAAAAAGGTCCGTCAAGAACAGACCCTCTTATGGTACCGAAGATGATTTCAAATATGGCGGCAGGAAATGTTTCCATTGCTGTGGGAGCGAGAGGAAAGTGTACCAGTGTGGTGACAGCCTGTGCCACAGGAACGCATTGTATTGGAGATGCCTTTCGTGCGATACAGTATGGGGATGCAGATGTGATGATCGCTGGAGGAACAGAAGCGGCAATCTGTCCTGTAGCAGTAGCTGGATTTACAGGGCTTACTGCTCTTACTGCAAGTACAGATCCTCTTCGCGCTTCCATTCCTTTTGATAAAGAAAGAAGCGGGTTTGTTATGGGGGAAGGAGCCGGAATCGTAGTTCTGGAAGAGCTGTCCCATGCAAAGAAAAGAGGCGCAAAGATTCTTGCAGAAGTAGCTGGATACGGCGCATCAGCAGACGCTTTTCATATTACTTCTCCTGCGGAAGATGGAAGCGGAGCTGCAAGGGCGATGACAGATGCCATGAAGGAAGCCGGGGTAAAACCGGAGGAAGTGGATTATATTAACGCCCACGGAACTTCTACTCATCATAATGATTTATTTGAGACAAGAGCTATTAAGCTGGCCCTTGGAGATGCTGCCGAAAATGTGAAGATTAATTCCACAAAATCTATGACAGGACATCTTCTTGGAGCAGCCGGAGGAGTGGAGTTTATTGTATGTGTGAAATCCATTCTCGACGGTTTTGTTCATCAGACAATGGGTACAGAGGAATGCGAGGAGGAACTGGATTTAAACTATATGATAGGTTCTTCTGCATCTGTTCCCGTAAATGTGGCAATGAGCAATTCCCTTGGATTTGGTGGACATAACGGCACGCTTCTTGTAAAAAGATTTCAGGATTAAGGAGGAGCAGAAATGGAGCTTGACCATCTTTTAAAATTGATTCATCAGGTATCAGATTCTAATTTATCTGCCTTTCAGTATGAGGAAGGAAATATAAAAATATCCATGGAATGTGGAAAAGAGGTGCAGGTTGTCTCTGCTCCTGTGGAAAGAAAAGAAATACCGCTTCAGGAAAAAGAAGCTGGAGGAAATATAGTAAAAGCGCCCCTTGTAGGAACTTTTTATGCAGCACCGGGAGAGGAAGAAGCGCCTTTTGTACAGGTGGGAAGTAAAGTGGAAAAAGGTCAGATTCTTGCCATTGTAGAAGCCATGAAGCTGATGAATGAAATTGAAAGCGAGTTTTCCGGAGAAATCGCAGAGGTTTATGTGAAAAACGGAGAACCGGTAGAATATGGACAGCCTTTATTCCGTGTAATATAAGAAACAGGAAATGTGGAGGAACAAAAATGAAGCATTTGAATATAAAAGAAATCGAAGCAATCATACCGCATCGCCATCCTTTTCTTCTCATTGATTACATTGAGGATTATGAGCCGGGAGAGTTTGCTGTAGGCTATAAGTGTGTTACTTTTCGGGAAGATTTTTTTAAAGGTCATTTTCCTCAGGAACCGGTAATGCCGGGGGTTCTTATCATAGAAGCGCTTGCTCAGGCTGGAGCGGTTGCGATTCTTTCCAAAGAAGAAAATAAAGGAAAAGTAGCATACTTTGGAGGCATCGATAAGTGCCGTTTTAAGCATAAAGTAGTCCCTGGAGACAAGCTTCGCCTTGAGACGAGAATTATACGTCAGAAAGGTCCTGTAGGAGTGGGAGAGGCGATTGCCACAGTTGATGGAAAGATAGCGGCAAAGGCAGAGCTTACATTTATGATAGGGTGAAAGGGTTCTTATGATCAGAAAGTTATTAATTGCAAACAGGGGAGAAATTGCAGTGCGTGTAATCCGCGCCTGCAGAGAAATGGGAATTGCCTCCGTTGCTGTTTATTCAGAGGCAGATAAAGAAAGTCTTCATGTACAGCTTGCAGATGAGGCTGTGTGTATTGGTCCTGCGCCTTCTTCTAAAAGCTACCTGAATATGGAGAGGATCATAAGCGCCGCTCTTGTGACGGGGGCGGACGCCATTCACCCGGGCTTTGGATTTCTTTCGGAAAACGCAGCCTTTGCAGAGTGTTGTGAAAAATGCGGCATTACTTTTGTAGGGCCTCCGTCTTCTGTTATTCGTAGTATGGGAAATAAACAGGAGGCAAGAAATACCATGATAAAAGCATCTGTTCCTGTTATTCCAGGTACAGAAACTTCTGTCTACGACGGGAAAACAGGCAAGAAATTTGCGGAGGAAATCGGCTATCCTGTTATGATAAAAGCGGCTCTCGGAGGCGGCGGAAAGGGAATGCGTACCGCTTTTTCTTCAGAGGAATTTCTAAGAGCTTTTCAGACAGCACAGAAAGAAGCAATTGCCTCTTTTGGTGACGGAACCATGTATATTGAACATTTTGTAGAGAATCCCCGCCATATTGAATTTCAGATTTTGGCAGATAAAGAAGGTAACGTAGTCCACCTTGGAGAGAGGGACTGTTCTGTACAGAGAAACCATCAGAAAATGATAGAAGAATCTCCGTCTCCGGCTGTTCCGAAAGAGCTTAGGGAGAAAATGGGAGAGGCTGCTGTGAGAGCTGCAAAAGCGGCACATTATGAAAATGCAGGCACAATCGAGTTTCTTTTGGAGAAAAATGGCAGCTTTTATTTTATGGAAATGAACACAAGAATCCAGGTGGAACACCCGGTAACAGAATGTGTAACAGGTCTTGATTTAATAAAAGAACAGATAAAAATCGCATCAGGAGAAAATCTTTCTGTAACTCAGGAGGATATAAGAATACAGGGACATGCCATTGAATGCAGGATTAATGCGGAGAATCCAAAGATGGGATTTCGTCCTTCTCCTGGAAAAATTTCAGAGCTTCATCTGCCGGGAGGCCAGGGGATCAGAGTAGACACGGATATTTACCCGGGCTGTATAGTTTCTCCTTATTACGACTCCATGCTTGCCAAGCTTATTGTACACGGAAAAGACAGACAGGAAGCTATTGCCAAAATGATAAGCGCTCTGGGTGAGGTATGGATTGAAGGTATTGATACAAATGTGGATTACCAGTTTGAAATTTTGCATCACCCGGATTATCAGAGCGGAGATTTTAACATTGAATTTCTCAATACCCATGTGATAGGGGGAGTAAATATAAATGAAATTTAAGCATATATTAAGACGTAAATCAGGGGAAGAGACGGCAGAAAAAAGGCCGGAAGTTCCGGAGGGGCTTGTAAAAAAATGCAATGCCTGTAAGTCGGCCGTATTTGTGGAAGAGGTAAAAAAGAACAGATATATCTGCCCACACTGTGGAAATTATTTTCGTATCCATGCGTACAGAAGAGTGGAAATGCATGTAGATCCCGGTTCGTTTGAGGAGTGGGATACAGATATGGAAATACAGAATCCCCTTCATTATAAAGGATATGAAGATAAAATACGCAGCCTTCAGGAAAAAACAGGTTTAAAAGAAGCAGTTGTGACTGGATATGGAGAAATTCAAGGGAATCCATCAGTAATTGCTGTATGTGACGGAAGATTTTTAATGGCCAGCATGGGCGAGGCAGTGGGAGAAAAAATCACAAGAGCTGTGGAGCGGGCAACAAAAATGCGCCTTCCTGTGATTATTTTTGCCTGCTCGGGCGGAGCCAGAATGCAGGAGGGAATGGTATCCCTTATGCAGATGGCAAAAACATCTGCGGCGCTGAAACGTCACAGCGATGCCGGTCTTTTATACATTTCTGTTCTGACAGATCCTACAACAGGAGGTGTGACTGCAAGTTTTGCAATGCTGGGAGATATTATTCTGGCAGAGCCGAATGCTTTAATAGGATTTGCAGGGCCAAGAGTAATCGAGCAGACAATAGGCCAGAAGCTTCCAAAAGGTTTTCAGAGAGCAGAATTTCTTCTGGAACATGGTTTTATAGATAAAATTGTGGAGAGAGAAAATCAGAGAGAGTTTCTTGGGAAAATTTTAAAGCTCCACATGGAAAAAACAGAAAAAGCGGCCGTTGGAACAGGGGATTTTTTCTGGAAAAAAGCATATGATAAGGCTTTTGAAGGGGAGGAGAATCTGGAGAAAAAAGATGCCTGGGAGCATGTTTTGCTCGCAAGAGATAAAGCGCGGCCTACAGGAACGGATTATATTGAAAACCTTTTTGAGGATTTTACGGAGTTTCATGGAGACCGGTACTTCAGAGACGATCCTTCTGTTGTGGGAGGGATTGCGTCTTTTCACGGAGTTCCGGTAACGGTTCTTGTACAGGAAAAAGGAAAAAATACAAAGGACAGCATTTCCAGAAACTTTGGTATGGTTTCTCCGGAAGGATACCGGAAATCTCTTCGTCTTATGAAGCAGGCAGAAAAGTTTCATCGTCCGGTTATCTGTTTTGTGGATACGCCTGGGGCATTCTGCGGGCTGGAAGCGGAAGAGCGTGGACAGGGTGAGGCTATCGCCAGAAACTTATATGAAATGTCAGGGCTGAAAGTTCCGATACTTTCTGTAGTGATCGGAGAGGGAGGAAGCGGCGGGGCGCTTGCTTTTGCTGTGGCAGATGAGGTGTGGATGATGGAAAATTCCGTGTATTCCATCCTTTCTCCGGAAGGTTTTGCTTCTATCATATGGAAGGACAGCAAAAAGGCTAAAGAGGCTGCCTCCGTTATGAAGCTTACTGCAAAAGACCTGAAAAAATTGGGAATTGTAGAGCATGTGATAAAAGAGGAAGAACCGCTTACCCGGGAAAATATGTATTTGGTATGTGAAAGAATTTGCGAAGGAATAGAAGGATTTTTTATAAAATATAGGAACTGTGAAACAGAAGCGCTTCTGGAAGAAAGATATGAACGATTCCGAACGATATGAGACACTGTCTGCTGTGAAAGAAGCAGGCGTGAAACAGATAATGTAGGGACGGATGGGAAACTGGGACTGGAAATCATGGGACATACGTGGTACAATGTGCACGAATGAAGACATTAAAAAGCTTGGTAAATACGGAAAGGACAGGAGTAAAACATGGATAATCGGGAAGTGATTAATGACGTACTGGTTCATTTGTTTAATGAGATCCTGCAGCTTGAGGAAGAAGCAATTATTACAAGTGAGTATAAAGATATTTCCAATAATGATATGCACATTATTGAGGCAATCGGCCTTGGAGGAGGGAATATGTCCTCTATTGCCGCAAAGCTTCATATAACAGTAGGGTCTCTTACAACGTCTATGAACGGACTTGTAAAAAAGGGTTATGCAGAGCGGAGCCGAAGTGAAAAAGACAGAAGAGTGGTATATATTCATCTTACGGGAAAAGGGCGCAGGGCATTTCACCATCACGCCGAATTTCACCATAAAATGACAGATGCAGTTCTTGATTCTCTCTCGGAAGAGGAATTATCGGTTCTTGTAAAGGCTCTTGACAGTCTGTCTGTTTTCTTCGGAAAATATGAACAATAAATTATTCGTCCCAACCGTCTCTGAGGCGGATGGTTACTGCGATGTTTCGGATAACATCGCCATCTTCAAGGGAAATATCGGATTCATCAGAAATAGAAGGCAGATCCCAGTCTTCCTCCATAAGTTCTGCAGAAATCCAGTTGGAGGCAGCTTCATTTGCGTTATCAACAGCTTCCTCCAGAGTATCTCCTTCTGCATAACAGCATTCTAAATCCGGAAAATGTGCTTTATATTTGCCGTCTTCTGTCTTATGGAATACGGCAGGGTAAATAAATCTCATATGAGTAACTCCTTTCTGTAGCTTAACATTCAAACAAAAACAGTATATAATAATTTGATTGATACATCAAGGGGAGAGTTGAGGTTTACATATGATAACATTGGAACTGGAACATTTTGATCTGGAACAGATATGCAGCTCCGGGCAGTGCTTTCGCATGAAATGCATAGGAGAAAATCGCTACAGCGTAATTGCTGCAGATCAGTATCTTGAAATTGAACAACAGGGAAAAATCGTAACCTTTTGCTGCAGTCAGGAGGTTTTTTTGTGTTTCTGGCTTTTTTATTTTGATCTGGACTGTGACTATCAGGAGTACATAGACAGAATCAATCCGAGAGATAAATACTTAAATGCAGCTGCGGAAAAAGGAAGCGGGATTCGGATTTTGCAGCAGGATTTATGGGAAATGATCGTTTCTTTTCTGATTTCTCAGCAGAATAATATTGTGCGTATCCGTAAGTGTATAGAAAATATATGTGAGAGGTATGGGGAGAAAAAACTTTCTTTTGAGGGGAAGGAATATTATGCGTTTCCGACGCCGGAGAGGCTTTCGGCAGCGTCTGAGAAAGAACTTAGGGAGTGCAATCTCGGCTATCGTGCGAAATATGTTCTCGAGGCGGCAAAGGCTGTATCGGAGGAAAGATTTTCTTTGGAAAAGGTACAGGATATGACTTACAGAAAGGCAAAAACAGCCTTGCGAGAATTATATGGAGTAGGGGAGAAGGTGGCAGATTGTATCTGTCTTTTTGCCCTTCATCACACAGACGCATTCCCTGTAGATACCCACATAAAACAGGCTCTTGAAAAGCACTATAAAAGAGGATTTCCCAACAGGAGATACAAGGGGATTCGAGGTATTATGCAGCAGTATATTTTCTATTATGAGTTAAATGGAGCAGAATGATTAGTGTTGCAAGGTCTTTCTTATGACATAAAAAATGAGGTCTGGAATCAGACCCCATTTTTTTTGCATATATCTTCCAGACAGCACTTATCACAAAATGGTTTTGTGCGGGCTGTACAAACTTCTCTTCCGTGGTATACAAGGCGGTGACAGAAGTCGCTTCCTTCTTCCGGGGGAACAAGCTTCCAGAGAGCCATTTCTACTTTTTTTGGCTCTTTTATGTTATCTACAAGACCGATTCGGTTTGTAAGACGGATGCAGTGTGTATCTGTTACGATTGCCGGCTTTTTAAAAACGTCTCCCATAATCAGGTTGGCACTTTTTCTTCCCACGCCGGGAAGCTTTAAAAGTGCGTCAAAGTCTTCTGGGATTTTTCCGCCGAAATCATCACGGAGCATTTTCATGCAGGCGCTTATATCGCGCGCCTTACTTCGTCCGAGACCGCAGGGCTTTACAATTGCTTCAATTTCTTCGGGAGCTGCGTCTGCAAGGGACTCCACACTTGGGTATTTTGCGAAGAGATCCTGAACGACGACATTTACCCGGGCATCTGTACACTGGGCGGCAAGGCGGACGCTTACAAGAAGCTTCCATGCCTGGTCATAATCAAGGGTACAGTCTGCGTCAGGATATTCTTTTTTTAAACGGTCAATGACCTCTAAAGTACGCTGTTTTTTTGTCATAAGTGTTCCTTTCTGTCAGTTCTGAAAGCTGTGACTGATACGATGAAATGTAAAGTAAAATACGATTCCTTTTGCAATAGAAGAAATGGTGAGTGCCCACCAGATTCCGTTCAGCCCCATGCCCATGTAAGTAAGAAGAAGCGCAAGAGGAATGCGGGCGGCAGTCAGAACAATGGTAATAATACTGGCTGTTTTTGTTTTTCCCAGCCCGGAAATCGCACCTACTGTCATAAGCTCTACGCACATAAAGGGTTCGCTTAAACCGATGATGATCAGATAATCTTTTGCAATATCAATGACTTCCGGTTCATGGAAGAAAAGTCCCGCAATTGGTACGGGAAAAAGTACAAATACAACGGCAATGAGAAGACCCCATACAGAAATAACGCGAAAAGCGGTGGAGTAGCCTTTCCTGATTCGTTCATGTTTTTGGGCTCCGTAATTCTGCCCTACAAAGGCGTTTAAAGCAGCTGCAAAGCCGTCTGCCGTGTTCCAGGAAAGGGATTCAATCTGTCCTCCCACACGCTGGGTAGCCACAGCAGCCGGGCCGAAGCCGGATACCATTCTTGTAAGGATCATGGAAATTCCGGAATAAATCATGCCCTGGCAGGCAGTAGGAAAACCAATGCGGAAAATAGAATGATAAAAATATCCCGGCGTTGTTTTAAAAATATTCATATGGCGCATAACATTACCGCTGCTCTTTTTGCGGAAAATCCCCAAAATCATAACAATCATAACAAGAAACTGCGCTGCAACAGTAGCAATGGCTGCGCCCGCTACCTCAAGTCTTGGAAATGGTCCGATTCCCAGAATCAGAAGGGGGTCAAGAACCATATTGAGGATAAGTCCTGCAAGGTTTGCTTTAAACGGCGTTTTTGAATCGCCTTGTGCAGTGTAAAGTCCTGTGAGAGTGAGAGTCATAAAGGGAAAAATAATCAGACCACAGGTGATTTTCATATACACAAGAGCGTCTGCATATGTTTCGGCATCGTTCAGATTAAAAAATGAAATAAGCGGCCGTGTAAAAATCAGGCATACGGCGGCAAAGAGAATGCCGAATAAAATTGTAATCTGAATAGAAGCGGAAGCGTAATTTTCTGCCTCCTTATGATTGCCCTTACCGCAGCTCTGGGCAACATTTACCTGTCCTCCCATTCGCGCGAGGGATACCAGTCCCTGGGAGAGCCAGACGTACATGCCCCCAACGCCAACGCCAGCCACTGCTTTTGCACCAAGCATGCCAATCCACGCCATGTCTGTAAGATTGTAAGCTGTTCCAAGGAAAGAGGACGCCATAATAGGCAGGGCAAGTTCTGTTAAAGTCTTTAAAATAGGACCCGATGTCAGGTCCGGATGTTTTTCTCTGCTCATAATAAAAATCCTTTGTCATGTAACATTACGGCTTAAAATACCGCTGAAACTATCTTAATATGCGGGAGAAGATTTGACAAGAGAGATTTTGAAAATAGGGGGTACTTTTTACGCAAGCCCTTGTATTTACACGCCCTCTATATTAAAATAAAGAACAGAACCAACGTGAAAGAGGAAAGATTGAAAATGAAAATACGTATGTATAACGTGGGATATGGGGACTGCTTTTGTCTCCGGGACCGGAAAGGAAGCCTTCTTGTAGATTTTGGCACAAGCAACAGCCGGATTGAGGGGCGTCCAAGAAAAGAAACTTTTGATGTGATTATTTCGGATCTTACCACCATCGAAAAGAAAAATCTCCTTCTTACCCATTTCCATCTTGACCATCTGTCCGGACTTTTATATATGATGAAACACAGAAGCAGTGCTTACGAGTTTGGGAAAATTTATCTTCCCGATGTGTTTTCGGAAAAGGAAATGAGTCGGACACTGACTCTCCTTCTGCTTGCAGATCTGGAAAAAGATTCCTTTCTCCCAAGCCGCCAGGTAAGTCTGTTTGCACTGGTGGAGGCACTTTGCCAGAAGCCTCAGAAAGTGGAACTTTTAAGTAGAGGAACTATGTTTGAAGGAAAGTACCAGGCGCTCTGGCCAGATAAAAATATAATCCGAGAAGAGACAGATGAGATGTATCAGATTTTGGAAAAAGAGCATGGAAAAGCCCTTGAGGCAATTGCAGGCTTTGCAGAAAAACTTCGGGAAATCCTTTGCTCTATGACGGAGGACAGGGAGCTTGCTGCAGAGGAAATGCCGGATACCAGGCGTATGGAAAGAGAGTTTCGAACACTTCGGGCAACAGAAGAATTTAAACAGCTTCTTCTTTTTATGGAGGAGAAAAAACTGTTTCTGCGCCGCTTTAAAAATAAGATAAGTATTGTATTCCAGAACAAAAATGACGGAGAATTAAATCTTCTTTTTACAGGGGATGCGGAGAAGGAACATCTGGAAATGATTGCATCAGATTATGACGGAAAGATTCCGCTTTTTGAGCATTACTGGTGTATTAAAGTGCCGCACCACGGAACCCAGGAACATTACTTTGATTTTGGTAAATATACGCCGGAGAACATGCTGATTTCCAATGGAATTCATTATGCCAACAGCAAAAAGCAGTCGAAGGAGCTTCGTACTTCCGCACAGTATGGAGGGATTTTTTATATTCCGGATGCCCATATGTACTGTTCCAACTGTGACTGCTGTGACGGATATGAAAATGGTTGTAGTTGTAAGGAAAGTGATGTGATTTCCCCGGCTTATTATAAAGATATATAAGGAGAATTTATTATGAAACGATTACTCGTAGTTGTAGATATGCAGAAGGATTTTATTGACGGAAGTCTGGGAACAAAGGAAGCGCAGGAAATTGTACCGAACGTGGCTGAAAAGATCAAAGAGTACCAGAATGCGGGAGACCAGGTTGTATTTACCTTTGATACTCATTATGAAAATTACCTGGAAACCCAGGAGGGAAAACGTCTTCCTGTAAAACACTGTATCAAAGGAACAGAAGGCTGGGAGCTTGATAAAGCTCTTCAGGATTTTAAAGGGGAATATTTTGAAAAACCTTCTTTTGGAAGCCGGGAGCTTGCACAGTGGGCAGAAAAAGGAGACTTTTCTTCTATTGAGCTTGTAGGACTCTGTACAGACATCTGTGTGATTTCCAATGCCCTTCTTTTAAAGGCTTATCTTCCGGAAACACCTGTTTCTGTAGATGCTTCCTGCTGTGCGGGAGTAAGCCCTGAAAGCCACAATAATGCATTGGAAGCTATGAAAATGTGTCAGATTGATGTGCATTAGAAATGAGGCGGAGAAATGTCCTTTGATTTTATGAAGGCCCGCAGGGCATTTGAAGAATATCTGAATGAATACGACAGAGACGATGAAAAGATAAAGTTGAAAATTGTACATACGTATGGTGTAGTAGCGTGTGCGGAGGCAATCGGAAAGCGCATGGGACTTTCGGGAGAAGATATGGAGCTTGCAAAAATCATTGCACTTCTTCATGACATCGGAAGGTTTGAACAGATTCGAAAATATGACAGTTTTCAGCCGGACACCATGGACCATGCCGCTTATGGCGTGGAGATTTTATTTGGGGAAAAACAGCTTATCCGGCGTTTTGCAGAAGAGGATACGTTCGATTCTGTTATAAAAGAAGCGATTGCAAAGCATAGTGATTTCAGGCTTGAGGGAATAGAAGATGAAAGAACTCTTCTCCATGCCAGATTGATTCGGGACGCAGATAAGCTGGATAACTGCAGAGTGAAAATTAAAGAGTCGCTGGACGTGCTTCTCGGAAGTCCGGGAGCGGAAGCGGGAAAAGAGAAAATCAGTCCTTCCGTATGGGAAGCCTGTGTAAGAAAAGATTCTGTTTTGTCAAAAGACAGGGTGACAAAAATGGATTACTGGGTATCCTATATGGCACAGTATTACGATTTGAATTTTCCGGAAACCTGCGCCATTGTCCTGGAGGAAAATTATATTCCAAGGATTGCGGAGCGAATTGTATATACAGAACCGGATACCGTGCAGAAGATGAAAATTCTCACAGAAGAAGTGGAGGAATATCTGAAAGGAAGAGCCGGGGGAAAATGACAAAGATTGCAGATTTGCACATACATTCCAGGTATTCTATGGCGACAAGCAAAGACGGAAATACGGAGACAATCGCTGCCTGGGCGGAGAAAAAAGGAATTTCTTTTGTGGGAACAGGGGATGTTACCCACCCGGGATGGCGTGAGGAATTAAGAGAAAAGCTGGTTATGAAAGAAGATGGGCTTTACTGTTTAAAGGATGCGCCGGTTCATGGGCGCACGCCCCGCTTTGTAGTAACGGGAGAGATAAGCTGTATTTATAAAAAGAACGGTAAAACGAGAAAAGTCCACAACCTGGTTCTTCTTCCTGGGCTTGAGGAGGCGGAGATTTTTTCGAAAAAGCTTGAAAAAATCGGAAATATTCATTCTGATGGCAGACCGATTTTGGGACTTGACAGCCGTGGTATTCTGGAGATGATACTGGACGTGACACCACGGGGGATTTTGATTCCCGCCCATATCTGGACACCACATTTTTCTGCTCTGGGAGCAAAATCAGGATTTGACAGTATAGAAGAATGTTATGGGGATTTATCACCGTATATTTATGCTCTTGAGACAGGACTATCTTCTGATCCGCCTATGAACAGAAGTGTTCCCTGTCTTGATAAGTATTTCCTTGTATCAAATTCGGACGCCCATTCCCCATCGAAGCTTGGCAGAGAGGCGACGCTCTTTGATATTCCCTTTTCTTACGAAAAGCTTTATGAAGCCATTTGTACAGGAAAAGGGCTTGCGGGAACTCTGGAATTTTTTCCGGAAGAAGGAAAGTATCACTATGATGGGCATAGAAAATGCGGTGTAGTGTTAAATCCGAAAGAGGCAGAGGCGGCAGGAGGAATCTGTCCTGTCTGTAAAAAACCTCTTACAATGGGAGTTGCACACAGAGTACAGGAGCTTTCTGAAAAGGAGAAAAGTAATGGAAGCAGGGAGAAGACAGTTCGTCCTTATGAAAGCCTTGTTCCTCTGATAGAGATCGTTGCCGCCTGTATGGGATATTCCGTTGCAAGTAAGCGTGTGCAGGCTCAGTATGAGAAAATGTTGGAAACACTCGGAACAGAATTTGAAATCCTCAGGGAAGTTCCTGCTCAGGATATACGTGCTTCTTTTGGCAGTTTGCTGGGAGATGCCATTGAAGGACTTCGAAAGGGAGAAGTGAAATGTTCTCCCGGATATGACGGGGAATACGGGAAGATTTCGTTTTCTGTCTGAGAAAGCAGAAAGGAGTAATATGGCAAAAAGGATAGGGATTATTTCAGATACCCACGGTCTTTTAAGGCCGGAAATTCTGGAAATATTAGAGGACTGCGACTGTATTTTTCACGGAGGAGATATAAATAAGCCGGAGATTCTGGATACTCTCGGAAAAATGGGAAGTCTTTACGCAGTACGTGGAAATAATGATAAGGATTGGGCAGAAGGGCTCTCCACGACTTTAAAATTTAAGGTGGAAGATGTAAACTTTTTTATGGTTCATAACAAAAAGGATGTGTCATGGGAGCTTGGAGATACGGATATTGTGATTTTCGGACATACCCATAAGTATTTTGAAAAAGAGATAGATGGTCGTCTCTGGCTGAATCCGGGAAGCTGCGGTCCCAGACGCTTTGATCAGGAAATTACCATGATTCTCATGGAAGTAGACGGAAAAAAATACAGGTTTCAAAAGAAAGTGATCGCACAGTAAAAGAGGAAAAATATGAAGAAAAAAGAAAGAGACTGGAAAATGATAATCGGAATGACCATTCTCATTGTGGTATTCTGCATAATCGGATTCTTTTTCTGGAACACGGTTGCAAAGCAGGCAGAACTTGTAAAGGAAGAGGAGAAGAAGGCTGAGGAGGAAGCAATTGTCGCCATTTATATGGTAATGGGAGATATTCTGAAACAGCCGGTGTTTGTTGATACAGATACAAAAACAATTTTTACCGCAGAAATTCCGGAAGAAGGAATTTATAATAAAAAAGGCGTTCTTGTAGAAGGGGATGTGCTGGAAATCGGAGATGTGGTAAAAATCTACGGGGATGGAAGAATGACATATTCCATGCCTGGACAGTATCCGGGAGTAACAAAAATGAAGCGTGTTCGAAGGGCATCGCTTGAAGAGGCAGAGGAATACAAAAAAATAATACAGGAGGCACTTCAGTGAAATATATAAGACAGTTTGGGATTATTCTGTTGTTATCCACATTGGGAGAGGTGCTTCATGCGCTTCTTCCTCTTCCTGTGCCTGCAAGCGTTTATGGGCTTGTGCTTATGCTTGGCGCTTTAATATCTGGTATTTTAAAGTTGGAACAGGTCAAGGAAGCAGCGGAGTTTTTGATTGAGATCATGCCGGTTATGTTTATTCCGGCAGGTGTGGGGCTTCTGACGGCCTGGGGAGCGTTAAAGCCTGTATGGTTTCCGATTGCTGTTATTACAGTTGTCACAACTGTGATTGTAATGGTAGTAACCGGTCATGTGACGCAGTTTGTGATACGGAGAGGAAGGCGGGAGAAAAGATGATAGAATTTATTGAAAACTCCGTATTTTTCGGGGCGTTTGTAAGTCTTGGAGCATATGAGATCGGTCTTATCATGAAGCGGAAATTCAGACTTGCTATTTTTAACCCGCTTCTGATCGCTATTTTTTGTGTGATGGGTATCCTGATGGTTCTTGGAGTTGATTACGAGAGCTACGAAGAAGGCGGAAAATACATAAGCTATCTTCTTACGCCAGCTACAGTATGTCTTGCAGTGCCGCTTTATCAGCAGCTCCATCTTCTGAAAAAGAATATCAAGGCGATTGCTGCAGGAATTGTGTCCGGTGTTCTGGCAAGCCTTGTAAGCGTTCTTCTTCTGGCAAAGATGTTTGGGCTTTCTCATGAACAGTATGTAACGCTTCTGCCGAAATCCATTACGACAGCAATCGGAATGGGCGTTTCTGAAGAACTTGGAGGAATTGTAACGATTACCGTGGCTGTGATTATTATTACAGGTGTGCTTGGAAATGTGATTGCGGACATTGTGTATAAAATTGCGAAAATAGAGGAGCCTGTTGCAAAAGGACTTGCTCTTGGAACTGCGGCGCATGCTATTGGAACAGCGAAGGCGATGGAACTGGGAGAAGTGGAAGGTGCCATGAGCAGCCTTGCCATTGCTGTGGCAGGTCTTCTTACGGTGATTGCTGCTTCTGCATTTGCAGGTTTTGCGTGAGTACTTTTTAAATACAAAATCGAATAAAATATACAAAAAAGAAGCTTCTTAGCTTCTTTTTTTAGTGCGTTTTAATGAAAAACAAATAAACGTTCGGAAATTATAAAAATACTCTTCCATTTCGGAAAAATAGTGATATAATCATAAGCACAACAGAGAAAGAATATATGTTTGGAAAATAAGTTCGGAAAATACGTTTGGAGAAAGGGATACGCTTATGTGGAAGTCGAAAAAAGAAGAGAAATTATCACCATCTATGGCAGTGATTATGGGAATTGTGGTAACAGTGGAAATTATGATAGCAGGAGGAATGATTCTGAATATTGACTTCAGGAGTGTAGATGTGATTGCTCTGCTTCTGGCTTTTGTGGTATTATATTTTGCAGTAGTAGCAATATTAACAGATAAATGACAGGAGATAGAAAAGTATGGGAGATGGATTTCGTCAGGAACTGAAATTTTTATATCTGGCGCAGATGCTTCAGAGAAAAACAGACGAAGAACACCCGGCAGGACTTCGCACTATGTCAGCATATTTAAAAGAGCTGGGAATTACGGAAGAGGAGGAGACTTTAAAGAAAGATCTGGGAATTCTTCGGGAATACGGCCTTGATATAGAGGTTTCGGAAGGTGAAGAACCTCTCTGCTGCCTGAGAAGCAGAGAGTTTTATCCGGAGGAGATAAGAATTCTTATGGATATGGTACAGTCTTCCGGGATTATTACGAAAAGAAGAAGGGAAGCACTCATTGCGAAAATAGGAAAGCTTACAAGTGCTTATAAGGAGGAAGAGATAAGGCGGCAGGTAATGGCGTCAGATGCCAGGGGAAGAGATAATCTTTATCAGAGTATGAATACAGTTTACCGTTCAATGGATGAGGACTGCGAGATAAGCTTCCTCTACTATGAATGGATTTTGACAGAGGACAGGAAATTGAAAAGAAAAGGAGAACGCCTTACGTTAAGTCCATGGGGAATTCTTCACAGAGACGAATATTATTACCTGATTGCCATAGATGGAAAGAGCGGGGTTGTAAAAAACTATCGTTTTGACAAAATGCGCGATGTGATGATAGAGCCCGAGAAGAAGCGTTCGGGGCATGACTTTTTTTCGAATGTTGACGTGGCTGATTTTGCAGCAGCAGCGTTCGGGGGCGTTTTTTGCGGAAAGGAAGAAGAAATATATCTGGAATTTGAAAACCGTCTTCTTGGGAAAGCAGTAGATACCTTCGGAGAAGAGCTTGTCGTTACGAAGACAGGAGAAAAATCCTTTACGGTATGTGTGAAGGTTCCGGCAGACCGAGAGTTTTTTGGCTGGCTTGCAGGTGCGGGAACAGGAATAAAAATTGTGGGACCGGAAAATGTCCTTACAGAGTATAAAAAGTTTTTGAGGAAAGCGTTGGGAAATTATAACAGATGACGGTAAAATCAAGGATTTTGGAAATTTTGGAAAGAAAAAAGGGGCAGGTTCTTTCCGGAGAAGCGCTGGCGGAGGAGTTAGGCTGTACAAGAGCGGCCGTGTGGAAAGCAGTAAAATCTTTAAGAGAAGAAGGCTACTCTATTGAAGCCGGTTCGAACAGGGGATATACACTTTGCCCTGGATCGAATCTGCTTTCGCAGGAGGCAATCCGGCTGCATCTGAAAAATAAAACCGGTTCTGTCCGGGTTTGCCGGGAAGTGTCTTCCACCAATCAGGAGGCGAAAAGGGCAGCTCTGGAAGAGAATGCTCCTGCCGGCAGTCTTGTAGTTGCCAACAGCCAGAGTGCAGGAAGAGGAAGAAGAGGCAGGTATTTTTATTCTCCGGAAAAAAGCGGGCTTTATATGAGTGTAATCCTAAGGCCGGAGGGGAAGCTCTCAGACAGCTTAGTGCTCACAACCTCTGCAGCAGTGGCTGTGTACAGGGCAGTAGAAAAAATATGCGGGATTTCCCTTGAGATAAAATGGGTAAATGACCTTTATTTTCAGGGAAAAAAGGTGTGCGGTATTCTCACGGAAGCAGTGACGGATTTTGAGAGCGGAGATATTGAATTTGCAGTTGTGGGGATAGGTTTGAACCTTTATGTGGAAAAAGAAACGCTTCCGAAGGAACTTCTGGGGATAGTCGGAGGACTTTGCTCCGGGAAGGAAGAAGCCGGAAAGGTGGACAAAAATCTTCTCATAGGAGAAATTGTGAATTGCCTTATGGAAGAGGCAGAGAGGAATGAGATTTCGGAAATTTATATTGAGAGGAATTTTATTCCGGGAAACAAAATTCTGATTTGTGAAGAAAATAAAATACGGGAAGCTTACGCGGAAAAAATATGTAGTGACGGAAGGCTTCTGATACGGGAAAAAAATGGGGAAAAACGAGCACTTTCTTACGGGGAAGTCTCTCTTAAAATGCAAGAAAAATAAAGAAACCTATACAATATGCACAAAAACACGATGCTGTTTTTGTGCATATTTGTTAAAACAAGTATTGACTTTCTCAGTTCGCAGAGTAAAATAAAAAAAGCTAATTTAGGTGTTGCGCAAACAACTGTAAAGGCTATTTATGCGAAAGGAGGAAGACAAACGGGTAATTTATCGGAAACATTAATGGAAGAGCTTCAGTGCAAAACGGTTTTTACCATTCCACTTTTCGGAGGGATACCAGTTTCTGAGTCCGTGGTTGTTACATGGATTATCATGGCGGTTCTGGTGGTGAGCTCCATTTTGCTTGTAAGAAATTTAAGTGTGGAGAATCCCGGTAAAAAACAGCTCCTCCTGGAAGCCGGTGTCGGTTTTCTCCAGGATTTTTTTGAAGACATTCTGGGAGAGGAAGGGAAGCGTTATATCCCTTACCTGATGTCTGTTGTAATTTACATAGGAGTTGCAAATATTGCCGGTGTATTTGGTTTTACACCTCCGACAAAGGATTTGAATGTGACCATTGCTCTGGCGCTTATGAGTATTGCACTCATTGAATATGCAGGATTTCATAAAAAAGGAGGAAAGGGCTTTTTAAAAAGCTTTGCAGAGCCTACGCCTGTTATGCTTCCTATTAATATCCTTGAGATTGCCATTCGGCCGACATCGCTTTGTATGCGTCTTTTTGGCAATGTTCTGGGCAGCTTCGTTGTTATGAAATTACTGGAATTCATATGCCCGGCATTCCTGCCGGTTCCGTTCAGCCTGTATTTTGATATTTTTGATGGGTTTATACAGGCGTACGTATTTGTTTTTCTGACTTCCCTTTTTGTGAAGGAAGCCATAGAGTAAAATTACAGAAGATTTATTTTCAAAATTTATTTACAGATCAGGAGGATAAAGTTATGACAAGTTTAATCGCAATTGGAGCAGCTATTGCAGTTTTAACAGGTATTGGAGCAGGAATCGGTATTGGTATCGCAACATCAAAAGCAGTAGAAGCGATTGCAAGACAGCCGGAAGCAGAAGGAAAGATCAGCAAAACACTTCTTCTCGGATGTGCGCTTGCAGAGGCAACTGCTATTTACGGTTTTGTAATCGGCCTTTTAATTATCATTATGCTGGGATAAAAAATACAAACAGAAGAAAGGCGGGTGGACCAGGTGATTGAAATAAATATTAACCTTGTCTTTGTAATTATAAACCTGGTTGTTTTTTATCTCTTAATGAAAAAATTTCTTTTTGGTCCAATCCTCAATGTGATGGACCAGAGAAAAGCCATGATCGATCAGCAGTTTGCAAGTGCCAGAGAAAAGGAAGAGGCTGCAGAGACAATAAAGAATCAGTATGAGGCATCTCTTAAATCTGCAAAAGAGGAATCTTTCCGTATCGTAGATGCGGCAAAAGGAGAAGCAAAGCTGCAGGCAGAGCAGATTGTAAAAAATGCAGGGAAAGAAGCGGATGCCATCCTTGAGAAGGCAAGAGCTGATATTCAGGCAGAGCAGGACAATGCCATGAGAGAGATGGAGGGCAGAGTCGCAGAGCTTGCTATGGACGCTGCTGCGAAAATCATGGGAGAGAAAAGCGGAAGAGAGCAGGATTTGCTCCTGTATGACCAGTTTATAAAAGAAGCAGGTGAATCCCATGACAGAAACGACCAATAATTATGCAGAAGTATTGTACGGGCTTGATATTTCAAAAGAAGCAGTAAGAGATACGGAGGAAATTTTCAGAAGCGTTCCGAAGGTAAAAGAGCTTCTTGAAAATCCGGTTGTTTCCTTTGCGCAAAAGGAACGGATTATCAGCCGGATTTTTCCCGGAGAAATACAGAACTTTTTAAAAGTGGTGTGCAGACATCACAAAATTGATGAAATAGAAGAAATTATAGAAGCTTATAAAAGTTGCAGCCTGAAGAAGAGAAAAATTCTGAAAGCAGAGCTGTATTATGTGACAGAGCCGGGAGAGGAACAAAAGGCGGGAATCCGAAAATTTCTCGCCGGGGAATTTTCCGCTGATGAGGTACAACTGGTTCTCATAGAAAAGAAAGATCTTATTGGCGGTTTTGTTTTACAGGCGGGAGGCAGGGAATTTGATTGGAGCCTCCTGGGAAGATACCGGAATCTGAAACAGAAATTAACCCGGAGGTGAAAAGTTTGAGTGCAGTAAATCCAGATGAGATTATTTCAATCTTAAAGGAAGAGATAGAGAATTACGACGAAATCAGCAGAGACCAGGAAGTGGGCACAGTCATCTCCGTGGGAGATGGGATTGCGACAGTATATGGCATTGACCACGCTATGTACGGAGAGGTTGTCACATTTGAAAATGGCCTTAAGGGAATGGTACAGGATATTCGTTCCAACAGTATGGGTTGTATTCTTTTTGGAAAAGATACAGGGATCCGCGAGGGAACAAAAGTATCAAGAACACAGAAGCAGGCAGGTGTTCCTGTTGGGGAGGCATTTATCGGAAGAATTGTAAATGCACTTGGCGCGCCTGTAGATGGAAAAGGTGAAATCAAAGCAGAGGAATACCGCCCGGTGGAAAATCCGGCACCCGGAATTATTGACAGAAAGTCGGTCAGCGTTCCTCTTGAGACAGGAATCCTCTCCATTGACTCCATGTTTCCTATTGGAAGGGGACAGAGAGAACTGATCATTGGTGACAGGCAGACGGGGAAGACATCAATCGCTATTGATACAATTTTAAATCAGAAGGGAAAAGATGTAATCTGTATCTATGTTGCAATCGGGCAGAAAGCATCTACAGTTGCCAAAATTGTTTCTACTCTGGAAAAAAGCGGAGCATTGGAATACACAACCGTATTTACTTCAACAGCAAGCGACTGTGCACCTTTACAGTATATTGTTCCATATGCGGGAACTGCTCTTGCAGAATACTTTATGTACCAAGGCAAAGATGTGTTGATCGTATATGATGATCTGAGCAAACATGCTGTGGCATACCGTGCGCTTTCTCTTCTTCTGGAGCGCTCGCCGGGACGCGAGGCATATCCGGGAGATGTTTTCTATCTTCACTCCAGACTTCTGGAGCGTTCCAGCCGTTTAAATGAAAAGGCCGGAGGCGGTTCTATTACAGCCCTTCCGATTATAGAGACGCAGGCAGGCGATGTATCTGCTTACATTCCTACAAATGTGATTTCCATTACAGACGGACAGATTTTTCTTGAGACAGACCTTTTCTGTTCGGGAATGCGCCCGGCAGTTAATGTGGGACTTTCTGTATCGCGAGTAGGCGGTGCTGCGCAGACAAAGGCAATGAAAAAAGCGGCGGGAAGTATTCGAATCGATCTGGCACAGTACAGAGAGATGGAAATTTTCACACAGTTCAGTTCTGATCTGGACGAGGCGACAACACAGCAGTTAAAATACGGAAGCTGTCTGATGGAGCTTTTAAAGCAGCCGTTATGTAGTCCGTTAAGTCTTCATGAGCAGGTGATTACCTTATGTGCGGCTTCAAACAGAACGATGATGGATGTGGAGAAAAAGCAGCTTAAAAAATATCAGAGAGAGATGCTTGATTATTTTGATCATGTATATCCGGAAATCGGAAGAGAGATTGAAGAAAAGAAAGTTCTCTCTGACGAGCTTGCAGAAAAAATTGTAAAGGCGGCAGAAGAATTCAGAGATAAAAACAGGTAGGTGTGAATATGGCAAATACAAAAGAAATACAGAATCGTATGAAAAGTATCCAGGACACCATGAAGATAACAAATGCCATGTATATGATTTCTTCTTCCAAGATGAAAAAGGCAAAGAAGATTCTTGAGGAGACAGAGCCGTATTTTTATAATATGCAGTCTGCGATTTCCAGGATTCTTCGTCATGTTCCGGATATTGAGCATCCGTTTTTCAGTGTGCGCCATCTTGTTCCGAAGGAAGAGCGAAAAATCGGCTGTATTGTAGTTACAGGCGATAAGGGAATGGCAGGCGCTTACAACCATAATGTCCAGAAAATGGCAGAGGCTATGATGAGCGGAGAAGGACATTATAAGCTCTATGTTCTCGGAGTTGTGGGACGCCAGTATTTCAGTAAAAAAAATGTGGATATGGACGGAAGCTTCCTCTATACCATACAGAAGCCTACTATGCACAGAGCGAGACTGATTTCAGATGAAATTGTCCGGGCGTTTCTGGACAGGGAACTGGACGAGGTACATATTATTTACACACAGATGCAGAATGCGGCAACGATGGAGGTGGAGGATATGCAGCTTCTTCCTCTTAAGAAAGCAAGCTTTCAGCCACACCAGTTGTTTTCCGATATTTATCAGGAAGAAATCAAATTGTCTCCTTCGGCAGAGGTTCTTCTTGATACGATGATACCAAATTATCTGACGGGTGTGATATACGGCTGCCTTGTAGAGGCATATGCCAGTGAAAACAATGCGCGAATGATGGCAATGCAGTCCTCGACAGACAGTGCGAAGTCTATGCTTCGGGAGCTGTCTGTTCAGTATAACAGAGCGCGTCAGGCAGCTATTACTCAGGAAATCACAGAGGTTATCAGCGGTGCAAAAGCCCAAAAAAGGAAGTGACAAAGATGAACAAAGGTAAAATTGTACAGGTCATGGGACCTGTTGTAGATGTTGTTTTTGAAAAAGGAGAGCTTCCTGATATTAAGGATGCCCTGGAAGTAGAGAACAATGGAAAAAGATGCGTGATGGAGGTTTCTCAGCATATGGGAAACAACATTGTCCGTTGTATTATGTTAAATGCCAGCGAGGGTCTGCAGCGAGACAGAGAAGTCATTGCAACAGGAAGCGGGATTAAAGTTCCGGTTGGAGAGAAAACACTGGGACGTCTTTTTAATGTTCTTGGCGATACAGTAGATGAAGGACCTTCTCTGGAAGGAGAGGAGCACTGGTGTATTCACAGGGATCCGCCGGATTTTGAACACCAGCGTCCGGCAGTGGAAATCCTGGAAACAGGAATTAAGGTAATCGACCTTCTTGCCCCATATGCAAAAGGTGGAAAAATCGGTCTGTTCGGCGGTGCAGGTGTGGGAAAAACAGTTCTCATTCAGGAACTTATCCAAAATATTGCAACAGAGCATGGAGGATACTCCATTTTTACTGGTGTTGGAGAGCGTTCCCGTGAAGGAAATGACTTGTGGTCTGAGATGAAAGAATCCGGTGTTCTGGAAAAAACAGCCCTGGTGTTCGGACAGATGAATGAGCCGCCGGGATCACGTATGCGCGTGGCTGAGACAGGTCTTACTATGGCAGAATATTTCCGCGACAGAGAGCACAGAGATGTACTTCTCTTTATTGATAATATTTTCCGTTTTGTACAGGCTGGTTCTGAGGTTTCTGCGCTTTTGGGACGTATGCCTTCTGCGGTTGGTTATCAGCCGACACTTGCAACAGAGGTAGGTGAGCTTCAGGAAAGAATTGCTTCCACAAAAGAAGGTTCTGTAACTTCTGTGCAGGCAGTTTATGTTCCGGCAGATGATCTGACCGACCCGGCTCCTGCAACTACATTTGCGCATCTGGACGCAACAACGGTTCTTTCCCGTAAAATCGTGGAGCAGGGTATTTACCCGGCAGTGGATCCGCTGGAATCCACTTCACGTATTCTGGAAGCAGATATTGTAGGAGAAGAGCATTATGAGGTTGCACGTAAGGTGCAGGAAGTTCTTCAGAAGTATAAAGAGCTTCAGGATATTATTGCAATTCTGGGAATGGAAGAGCTTTCTGATGAGGATAAAAATACAGTTTATCGTGCCCGTAAAGTGCAGAAATTCCTGTCTCAGCCGTTCCATGTAGCGGAAAACTTTACAGGAATCCAGGGTAAATATGTACCATTAAAAGAGACGATTCGCGGATTTAAGGCAATCGTGGAAGGTGAGATGGATGAGTATCCGGAAAACGCCTTCTTTAACGTGGGAACGCTTGAAGATGTAATTGAAAAAGCCAGAACCATGAACGGGGAGCAGTAAGGAGGAAAGCCTTATGTTGGATACATTCAGTCTTCAGATCTATGCCAGCAACAAGCTGGCATTTTCAGGGCGAGCAAAGAGTCTTACTATTCCGGCAGTTGACGGAGAGCAGGCGTTTCTGGCACAGCACGAAAATATGGTAGCAGCTATTGTTCCGGGAGAACTGCACTTTCAGGAAGACAATGGAACAGAGCATATTCTGGCTGTTAGCAATGGTTTTGTGGAAATGATCAATAATCGTGCCAGAATTTTCTGTCTCAGTGCGGAAAGACCTGATGAAATTGACGCTCACCGTGCAAGAGAAGCGAAGGAAAGAGCAGAAGAGCAGCTTCGCCAGAAGCAGAGTATAAAGGAATATCATGTAAACCAGATGGCTCTTGCCCGTGCAATGGCGCGTCTTCGGGTAAAGGAAAAATAAAATATAATAAAACAGAACAGCTCCGCTGCGCTGAGGTCTTTCAGCCGGCGGAGCTGTTCTGTTTTGTTGATATCCATATCATGAGGTTATGTCAGAAATAGCCTGATATTTATTATTTTTCGGAAGAAGTATCCGGATAAGGAGGATATTCTTCTGTATCTTCCGGAGCAGAAGCGGCGGATTCTTCCATAGGAGCCGGTGCGGGCGCTTCCTGCGGAACGTAAGTTTCTGTGGGAGCTGCTGGCCGGGAAGGTGCCGGATTCGGCGTTTCCTGCTGCTGATATGGACGGTAAGGCTCCCAGTAATGTTCTTCCGGAGCGTAGGAATCTTCATAGTGATTGAATGATTGTCTTTTGTTATTCAGAAGATAAATACCTGCAATAAGAATAAAGGCTCCAATGATAATCTGCGGAAGGCTGTAGCCGAGATTGTTTATTATACCTGCAAGAGGTTCCGGAAGAAACCAGTAAAATATGTCGGAAATGCCTCTCCAGAGAATGCTGATTCCAAAAAGAATCAGAAGTCCTGCTGCAACTGTGTGATGTTTTTTGAGAAGCCCTGTTATGTCTCCTGTAAATTCATCAAGATGAAGCACGTAATTATCCTCAATGGAATAAAATTCTTCATCAGGAAGAGATTTCAGATTGTGCACGTTGTAGAAGCTGTAAAACCAGATGATAGGTGTGAACCAGATGATAAAATCAAACCCTGTAAACATCCCGAGGGCAAACAGGGTGAAAAAAAGAAGCATAATACTGATTCCCTGTTTTTTGAATCCCATATACATTTCCCCGGCTCCCGGAATCAGTGAGGAAATGAAAAGCCATAGTCCTTTTTTCTTTTTTTGCATAATAATTGCCTCCATTCTATTTTATAAGATTTTAGTTGAAAATATCGTTTAGATAATCGGTAACCTGTGTTGTGCCGTCTGACAGTCCTTTGTGTATCTTTCTGGAAAAATCAGAAAGAATGCTTCCGCGGCGTCCGGAAGGGGGCGCTTCTCTCGCTTCTGTGTGTATGTTCTGAGGTGGATTCAGAGATGCAAAATCTACTGATCCGAGAGTGAAGAGAAGGAAAAGAGCCACAATCACTCCGGTGGCAGCGCGGAGACCGCAGTAAAACATCTGCATACGATACGAAGTATGTTTTACAGCTTTTTGTGCCTGGATTTCAGGAGAAGCTGCTTTTCTCAAAATCTGTTCCTGCAGATAAGCGGGGGCAGATACGGTGGGACGTTGTTCTTCTTTCGATATAAGGTCATTCAGACAGAAGTCGCAGTTACTCAGATGCTCCAGAAGCATAATGGTTTCGTCTGTTGTCATAGAGCCGTTTTGAAAATTTTCTTTTTCTTGTTCGGTTATGTGCATCTAATCACTCCTTTCCAGCATTTTTTTTAACATAGCCTTTGCCCGGTAAATCTGTGTCTGAATGGTTTTTGGATTTTTGCCATTTTGTTGTGCAATCTCTGCCACAGAAAGCTCATTGCAGAAATGAGCGGTTGCCACTTCCCGATAAGGGCTTTTCAGACTCATACAGAGATTTTCCACTTCTTTGTCAGATGCTGTAAGAAGACAGGTTTCTTCCGGGGAGGAACCGTTATCTGCAATCTGTGCAAAATATGTGTCTTCTGTGGGGATGGTACGCCGTCCGGCTGCTTTTAAATAATCCAGACATTTCCGTACAGCTATTTTACTGAGCCATGCTTTTTCGTACATACCATCAAAACGGGAAAGATTTTTGTAGGCGGACAGAAACACTTCCTGTGTTAAATCTTCAGCGTCAAAGGGATTGCCGATTGATTTCAGACATATGGAATATATTAAGTTTTGATATTGCTCTATTAAATATGCCAGATATTCTTCTTGTGAAATGTGATCAGCCCCTTTCTCTACCCGTTCACTTATTATAACGCACCAACAGATGGGAAGACTTCAGAATCAGTAAATTATTTTTCTGTTTGCGTGTTATTTCAGCTTGCCTTCATACATCTGTCGGAAAATACCGTCTTTTTCTATAAGCTCTTGGTATTTTCCTGTCTGTACAATTTCTCCATGTTCCATAACAAGAATCCGGTCGGAATTTTTTAAGGTTGTAAGTCTGTGGGCAATGGAAATCACAGTCATTTTGGTTTCTTCTTTTAATTTTTCAATTTCATTTTGAATATATCGTTCGGAGGTATTATCAAGGGCGGAAGTAGCTTCATCCAGGATCAGAATTTCCGGTTTTCGAAGAAAAATTCTGGCAATGGCGATTCTCTGTTTCTGCCCGCCAGATAAGTTTCCGCCATTTTCCGATAAAACTGTGTTTAGCTTATTTGGAAGACTGTCTATAAATTCTGTCAGACAGGCTTTTCTTACCGCATTTTCTACTTCTTTTTGAGAAGGCATTCTGTCAAGTCCATAGCAGATATTTTCGTATATGGTTCCTGCTACAATAAATGGGGACTGAGGAACTAAGGCGATAATCCGGGACAGTTCTTTTCTGGAAAGAGAGCGAAGATCCACGCCGTCAATAAAGATTTCTCCTTCATATTGTTCCAGTTTGCAGACTGCTTTTATAAAAGAAGATTTTCCGCAGCCGCTTGGACCTGCAATTCCTGTGAAGCTTCCTTTTTCAAATGAAAGGTTCAGATTTTTTAAAACAGAAGCCTGGTTATCATAAGAAAAGTGAAGATCCTTAATATTAATGAAGGGGCTGATAACATTGGGACCGGAAGTCGCTTTGTTTACTTCTGTATAGGAAAAATCGTTTGGTATTTCTGCCAGCTTAAAGAAATCATCTGCAAGAATCACGCTTTCAGATAATTCGTCCAAAATTCTGTGAAGCTCTTCCAACGGTTTTATTAATTGGGAAAAACAGAGATAAGAGGTCAGCACTGCACCGACACTGATAATTCCCTGGGTTGCCAGGTATGCGGAAATCCCAATCATCAGCACTGTGAAAGTGACTTCATTTATAAATTTCCAGCAGTCATATTTTGCCATCTGCTTATGATGCTTCATTTCTTTTTTGCGCAGAAACTCGGATTTATTTTCAAATCTGCTTTCCTCGAGGGAAATGCTGTCTGTAATTCGAATTACTTCGATTCCGTTTAAAAGTTCTACAATTGTTCCGTCCATAGAGGATTTTGTTTCCAGAAGTTCTACGCGGATGCCCTGCTGTGTGCTGATCTGTCGGAATACAATCCCGATTCCAATTGGAATGACGAGAAGCATAGGAAGCGCCAGAACAGCGGGAAGTGTGGTGAAAATTACAAAAATTGCAGCGGCGCTGTTAAAGATAGCCGGTGCAAAATCCATAAAGATAAGTTTTTCCAGTTTAATCGTGCCTTCCAGACAGCGGTTTAACCTCCCATGGATATTTCCTGTCATATTTTCTTTGAAGAAAGACAAGGGGGCTTTTAAAAGTGAAGTAATCACAAGTCCGCGTGCCCGTTTTTCTGTTTTGGTGGCTGTATCTTCTACCATGATTCTGCGCAATATTTTAATCAGTTCGTTTACAACATTTACAACAAGAATCAGAAGAAGTACGGGAATGATGTTGAAAAATTCTATTTGCTCCTGAATCAGTATATCATCTGTCAGCCAGCCGATTGCTTTTGGGGTAAACTGGGTTAGGGCAGAAGATAAAATCATAATTACGACAATGAAGAGAAAGCTTCTCTTTTGCCGGGCATCCAGCAGATGGTACAATTTGGAAAGAATATGCTTTAATTTTATTTTCTTTTTCATATGTATCTCCTTTACAAGAGAAATAAGTTACATGATACTTTTTTTAGTTTACCATAAGTTTTGGTAAAGAGGAACTACTTGCGAATCTTTTTTTCAGGGACTATACTGGTACTGTCAGGAACAGAAGATACCTGAAAGATTGTATCATTATGAAGTATGTTATTATATAATAGGAAGGAATTTTTTAGAAAAGAGGTAGATACGATGGAAACAAGACGTCTATATTATGAAAATGTGTATATAAAGGAATTTGATGCAAAGGTTTTAAAGTGCAGAGAAGGAGAAAACGGTTACGAGATTATTTTGGACGAGAGCGCTTTTTATCCGGAAGGGGGCGGACAGCCCTGTGATATTGGAAGTCTTGGAGAGACGGAAGTAAAGGATGTTCAGGAAAAAGACGGAGAGCTGATTCATTATGTAGACAAGGCTCTGGAAGAAGGAAGTCAGGTTCATGGGAAAATCAACTGGGAGCGCCGTTTTGATTTGATGCAGCAGCATTCCGGCGAGCATATGGTAAGTGGTCTTGTACATGAGAAATACGGGTATAACAATGTGGGATTTCATATGGGAAGCGATGTGATTACCATTGATTTCAGCGGAGTTTTAAACGAAGAACAGTTACAGGAAATTGAGGACAGAGTAAATCAAAAAATCTGGGAAAATGCACCGGTTCAAATCACCTATCCCTCAGAAAGTGAGCTGGAAAATATTCCTTACAGAAGCAAGAAGGAGCTGACGGGGCAGGTGCGTATCGTGGAATTTCCGGGAACAGATATCTGTGCCTGCTGCGGAACACATGTTGCATATACAGGAGAAATAGGAGCTGTCAAGTTTCTGTCTGTTGTAAAATTTCGCCAGGGAGTTCGTGTGGAAATGATAAGCGGGAAGCGTGTGATAGACTATTTTTCAAAGATAGCAAAGGAAAACAGTAAGGTATCTGTTCTTCTTTCTGCAAAGCCTCAGGAAACATCAAAAGCAGTAGAACGTCTTCAGGAAGAAAATTTCCGCTTAAAAGGAAAAATTTTTGATATGGAAGCTGAGATTTTCCAGGCAGAGGCAGAAAAATGGGCAGGTGCTGGAAGTGTTCTTATTTTTAAGAAAAATATGGAGTCAGACAGTGTGAGAAAGCTTGCTGATGCGGTGATGCAGACGTGCTGTGGCTGCTGTGCTGTTTTTTCTGATAATGGAGATGGAACATATAAGTATGCTATGGGAGAAAAAGATGGAAATCTCCGGGAGTTTACAAAAGAAATGAATCAGGTATTAAATGGAAGAGGCGGTGGGAAGCCATTCTTTGTACAGGGATCGGTGTCTTCGTCTGAGGAAGAAATCAGAAAGTTCTTTGAGAGGTGATAAGAATGCTTGGTGAATGTCACGCCCATGTGATTATGGATGGAATCAATTATAAAGAGGCGGTCAGCCTTCATAAAAACGGAGTGCAGGATCAGGCAATTCACAGATGTTTTCAGGAATATCAAGAAAGAGGAATTACGTTTATAAGGGACGGCGGAGATGCCCTTGGCGTATCCAGAAGGGCAAAGGAGCTTGCGCCGGAGTATGGGATTGATTATCGCTCCCCTGTTTTTGCTATTCACAGAGAGGGACATTACGGAAGTATTGTGGGAAAAAGCTACACTACTATGAAAGAATATCATGAGCTTGTTCTTGAGGCGAAAAATCAGGGTGCTGATTTTATAAAGATTATGACAACAGGGCTTCTTGATTTTAATAATCAGGGAGAGATAACAGGAGCTCCTCTTTCTGAAAAGGAAGTAAAAGAGATGGTACATATTGCTCACGGAGAAGGAATGGCAGTAATGAGCCACACGAATGGAAATTGTGGAGTCCGCTCTGCCATAGAAGCAGGAATGGACAGCATTGAACATGGCAACTATATAAACGAAGAAATCATAGAGATGTTGGCGCAGAGCGGAGTTGTGTGGACTCCCACTCTTGTGACAGTGAGAAATCTTCTGGGATGCGGAAGATATGAAGATGAGGTGCTTTTTCCTATTATAAAAATGGGAGAACGGAATTTAAGACTTGCTTTTGAAAAGAAAGTGAATGTGGCTCTTGGGAGTGATGCAGGAGCGTATATGGTTTCTCACGGACAGGGCATTTATGATGAATATGCGGCTTTTTGTGAAATACTGGGAGAGACAGAGGAAATGAAGGCGTGGATACAGAGAGGGGAGGAATTGATAAAAGAGAAGTTTAAAAGATAAAAATCACAGACCGCCGAATCCGGCGGTCTGTTTGTCTATCCCCTGTTCTGCGCTTCCACAAGATGGGCTGCGCCGTAAATTTCGCGAAGTTTTGGTTTTTCAATTTTTCCGGTTGGATTCCTCGGTACGTCTGCAAAGAAAATTTTTCTTGGACGTTTATATCGGGGAAGCTGACGGCAGAAAAGATTAATCTCTTCTTCTGTGCAGGTGCAGCTCGGTTTCAGAGAAATGATAGCCGCAGAGATTTCTCCGAGACGTTTATCGGGAAGACCGATGACTGCCACATCGTGGATCTTTTCGTTTGTCCGCAGGAAATCCTCAATCTGGACAGGGTAAATATTTTCACCACCACTTATGATAACGTCTTTCTTTCTGTCTACAAGGAAGAGGAAGCCGTCTTCGTCCTCCATTGCCATGTCCCCTGTATAAAGCCAGCCATCATGAAGCACTTCTTTTGTAGATTTGGGATCATTATAATAGCACACCATAACGCCGGGACCTTTTACAGCAAGCTCGCCGGTTTCGCCTTGTTTCACGGGGTTTCCTTGTTCGTCAATGACTTTTGTTTCCCATCCGTAACCGGCTTTTCCGATAGCGCCTACTTTATGAATATTTTCTACACCGAGATGTACGCAGCCGGGACCGATAGATTCGCTTAAACCGTAGTTGGTATCGTACTGGTGATGTGGAAAGTACTGTTTCCAGTGTTTGATAAGGCTTGGGGGTACAGGCTGTGCGCCAATGTGCATAAGCCGCCACTGTTTTAACTGGTACATTTCCAGCTTTAATTTTCCGCTGTCCAATGCAAGCAGAATATCCTGAGCCCATGGAACGAGAAGCCATACAATCGTACATTTTTCTTCAGATACAGCGCGCAGAATGAATTCCGGGTTTGCACCTTTTAAAAGAACGGCTTTTCCGCCTGTTAAAAAACTGCCGAACCAGTGCATTTTTGCACCTGTGTGATAAAGTGGCGGGATGCACAGAAAGACATCATCTTTTGTCTGATGGTGATGGTGCTGCTCTGTTTTTGCCGCGTGTAAAAGCGCCTGATGGGTGTGGAGGATTGCTTTTGGAAATCCGGTTGTACCGGAGGAAAAATAAATGGCTGCATAGTCATCGTCATCCACATCGACCTTCGGGCACTGGCTGGAGCAGTTTGCTGTATGCATGGTGTAATCCTCAGCAAAGCCGGGACAGCCGTCTCCTACATAGTAGAGAAGACGATGTTTGCCGATTTCATCTGCGACTTCTTCTACACGGCCTATAAATTCAGGACCAAATACAAGAATATCTACTTCGGCAAGGTCAAGACAGTACTGGATTTCTTCGGCAGAATAGCGGAAATTCAAAGGAACGGCAAGAGCACCGGCTTTTAAAATGCCGAAGTAAATAGGAAGCCATTCCAGGCAGTTCATAAGAAGAATCGCGACTTTATCTCCTTTTTTTACGCCACGCTCAAGAAGAAGATTGGCAAAACGGTTTGCTTTTTCATTAAATACATTCCATGTAATTTCTCTTCTGTAATAAGGAGCTCGTACAGGCTCAATCAGCTCAAATTCCTTCCATGTAACTCGTCTTGTTTCCGGCATTTCCGGGTTGATTTCTACAAGACAGACATCGTCTCCGTAGAGGCGGCAGTTTTTTTCTAATATATCAGTAAGCGGCATAATAAATCATCCATTCCCTTTCTTATTCTAGTTCCTGCACACAACAGGAAATCAACACTTTAAAGTGGCAAAGTTTACTAATGTTTATAATACCGAACTTTGTAAGGAATGTCAACTGATTTATTGATATTTTTGCATAAAAGAATTGTTTGAAAAGTATTGACAATTTTCATAAAGATGATATACTGAACGAGAATTTAATAATTAAAAGCGTTACAGTTTAAAGCGACAAAGCAAAAGCGAAAAATGGAGGGAAAGAGATGATTGTAAAAGTAACGATGCTGGTGATTTTCTTTGCTGTGATGATTGGCGTGGGAATTGCATCCAGGCAGCAGGCGTCCAGCGTAAACGGATTTGTTCTTGGAGGGCGAAACGTTGGACCGTGGCTTACGGCGTTTGCCTATGGAACGTCTTATTTTTCAGCAGTTGTATTTGTGGGATATGCCGGACAGTTCGGCTGGAAATATGGCCTTGCCTCCACATGGATAGGAATCGGGAATGCGGTGCTTGGAAGTCTTCTTGCATGGGTGGTTCTCGGACGTAGAACAAGAATTATGAGTCATCATTTGAAGGCGGCAACTATGCCGGATTTTTTTGGAAAACGATTTGACAGCAATGGACTTCGAATTGCGGCGTCTGTAATTGTATTTGTTTTTTTGATTCCATATACGGCATCTTTATATAACGGACTTTCCAGACTGTTCGGTATGGCGTTTGATATTCCATATGCCGTGTGTGTTGTAATTATGGCAACGCTTACAGGTGTATATGTAATACTGGGCGGATATATGGCGACAGCCATTAACGATTTTATTCAGGGAATTGTTATGATTGGCGGCATTATTGCTGTAATTGCAGCAGTTTTAAGCGGGCAGGGCGGTTTTATGGAGGCTGTTGGAAAACTGGCTCAGTTTGAGAGTGATGTGCCTGTAACTATGGGGCAGCCAGGTGCATTTACATCTTTTTTTGGCCTGGATTCGTTAAATCTTCTTGGAGTTATTATTTTAACATCGTTGGGAACGTGGGGGCTGCCCCAGATGGTACATAAATTTTATACTATTAAAAACGAAAAGGCAGTTAAGACGGGAACTATTATTTCTACGGTATTTGCAGTAATTATTTCAGGGGGCTGTTATTTTCTGGGTGGTTTTGGAAGGCTTTTTGATACGCCGGAGATTTATGGAAAGGATGGAGCTGTCATTTATGATGCGATTGTTCCGGCAATGCTTTCTACGCTTCCTGATATTTTAATCGGTATTGTAGTCATCCTTGTACTTTCTGCGTCTATGTCAACGCTTTCTTCTCTTGTTTTAACATCCAGCTCTACTTTGACGTTGGATTTTATCAAGGGGAATATTGCAAAGGATTTAAGTGAGAAAAAACAGCTTTTGATTATGAGAGTGCTGATTGTCTTTTTTATTGCGATATCCGTTATTCTTGCCCTTGACCCGCCGGCATTTATTGCACAGCTCATGGGGATTTCATGGGGAGCACTTGCAGGAGCGTTTCTTGCCCCGTTCCTTTATGGACTGTTCTGGAAAAGGACAACAAAAGCTGCGGTTTGGGCAAGCTTTGGCACAGGTGTCGGCATTACTGTGCTTAATATGTTTTTGAAATTTATAGAATCTCCGATTAATGCAGGTGCGGCTGCCATGGTCATTGGACTTATAGTAGTTCCTGTTGTCAGTCTTGTTACTCCTGCGTGTGATGGAGAAAAAACAGAGGAGATTTTTGCCTGCTACAATGAGGAAGTTTCT
>UQJE01000001.1 GCA_900541345.1 uncultured Blautia sp. | reverse complement strand
GGTGGTGGAGATACCGGCGGCGGAGACGTTGGCGGTGGAGATACCGGCGGCGGAGACGTTGGCGGCGGAGATACCGGTGGCGGGGATTCTGACATAGTGTATCAGTAAATAATAAAAGCAAAAAAAGGAGCATCTGAAAAGATGGTCCTTTTTTCAACAGGAGAAAAGTAGATGGAAAAGATAAGAGTAAATGTGATCATTCCTACATACCGCCCGGGGAAGGAATTTGTGGAGCTTTTAAAAGGGATGAAAAAGCAGGAATATCAGCCGGATAAGGTGATTATTATGAATACGGAAGAAGAATATTGGGACGTCCGTTGGGAAACACTTTGTCCGAAGACAGAAGTTCACCACATAAAAAAGAATGAGTTTGACCACGGCGGAACGAGAAAAGCGGGCGCAGCTCTGGCAGATGGCAGTATTCTTGTATTTATGACACAAGATGCAGTACCTTATGATAAATATCTGATAGGAAATCTTATAAAGCCTCTTCTGGAGAAGGAAGATGTGGGGGCTGCCTATGCAAGGCAGCTTCCAAAGGAAGACTGCAGCTTCCTGGAAAAGTGTACAAGAAGCTTTAATTATCCGGAAGCTTCCTGCATCAAAACAGAAAAGGATATGCCGGTTTACGGGGTTAAAACATTTTTCTGTTCCAATGTCTGTGCGGCATACAGAAGAGAAGCATATGATAAAGTGGGTGGCTTTGTTAAGAAAGCAATTTTTAACGAAGATATGATCTGCGCGGGAAATATGGTAAAGGCAGGGTACGGCATTGCTTATGCTGCAGATGCAAAAGTGGTGCATTCGCATAATTACACGTGTCTGCAGCAGCTTCATCGGAATTTTGACCTGGGTGTATCCCAGGCGGAACACCCGGAAATATTTGAGGGTGTTCCTTCTGAGGGAGAGGGCATTCGTCTTGTAAAAAAAACAGCGGAACTTCTTATGAAAGATGGGAAATTCTGGCTTCTTCCAAAGCTTGTTTTCCAGAGCGGCTTTAAGTATATTGGATATTTTATGGGAAAAAGATATAAAAAACTTCCCTCTAAAATTATTTTATGGGCGACAATGAACAGAGCATACTGGAAGAATAGATAAGCTTTATTCGAACATAATTATTTTCAAAGTTTATCACATTTTGAACACAATTCACTGGTAAACTGGTTTTATAAAAAAGAAGATATTATGTTCAGATAGAAGGGAGTAAAGTCCATGAGTGACGAAAGAAAATGGGAGCCTGATAACAGACAGGCAGAAGGAAGCCCGGGAGCAAATGAAAATAGAGAAAATATACAGAATGAGCAGGATACACGGAACGCGCAAAATACTACGAACGGGAAGAATACACAATCTGGTGAAAGCCGGGAAGAGAAAAGACCTATGACGCATCCGTATTCCAGATATAATCCGGAATCTCAGAATGCTTCCGGTATTGACCGATATGGAAATCCGGAGCCTCAGAGAAGAAGGGAGTCTGCTCAGAATGGTTCCGTACCTCCAAGATACGGATATTATCAGGTGCATGAAAATCAGGGAAGTGCAGGCGGAAACGGAAATCCTCCCAGGCCTCCAAAGAACAGAAAAAGCGGAGGCGGTTTCTGGAAAAAGGCAGGCTGTGCAGCTCTTCTGGCAGTGATTTTCGGTGTCGTGGCAGGCGGGATATTTTTTGGTATGGGAACGCTCGTTAAAGAGGAGCAGGAACCGATTGCAAGTACAGAAATTCTTCAGGAAGAAAATGGAGCTTCAGAAGGAAATCAAGTATCTGGAAACGCTTATTCTGTTGCTGATGTAGCGCAGGCATCCATGCCTTCCGTTGTTGCTATTACTTCTGTAAGCGTACAGGAAATTCCGGACTATTTTGGGATTTTTGGATATGGCGCACAGCAGTATCAGAGTGCGGGAAGTGGTTCTGGCATCATCGTGGGAGAAAATGACGATGAGCTTTTAATTGCAACAAATAATCATGTAGTAGCAGGAGCTACTACATTAAGCGTATGTTTTATTGGAAAAGATGTGGTAAATGCAGAGGAAGAGACACAGAATCTGGCAAGCGGCGACGGCGATATTAATGTAGAAGACGCAGTTAATGCAAAAATCAAGGGAACAGATGAGGAGAACGACCTTGCGGTTGTATCAGTGAAAAAGAGTGATATTCCGGAAGATACCATGAGTGAAATTAAAATCGCGCAGCTTGGAAATTCAGACGGACTTATAGTTGGAGAGCAGGTTGTGGCAATCGGAAATGCTCTTGGTTATGGTCAGTCCGTTACCTCAGGCTGGGTGAGTGCTCTGAATAGAAGCATTGCTACAGACGAAGGTACAAACACAGAGCTGATTCAGACAGATGCAGCGATTAATCCCGGAAACAGCGGCGGAGCGCTCCTTAACATGAAAGGCGAAGTAATCGGAATCAATTCAGCCAAGTATGCAGACAATGCAGTGGAAGGCATGGGATATGCCATTCCGATTTCCAAGGCACAGCCGATTCTGGAGGATTTAATGAATCGCAAAACACGTGATAAAGTAGCGGCAAGTAAAACAGCATATCTCGGTGTCACAGTGCAGGATCTTCCTTCCGAGGTAAGCCAGATGTACAATATGCCTTCCGGCGCTTTTGTCACAGAGACAGTTCCGGGAGAGGCAGCAGATGCAGCAGGTATCAAAAAGGGAGATATTATTGAAAAGCTGGACGGTCAGAAAGTAACGGGAAATCAGGATCTGGTAGAAAAGCTGCAGTATTATGAGGCAGGCGAAACAGTTGAGGTTGTTGTTGCAAGAGCAGATGACGGAGAATACAAAGACATTACAATGGAAGTAACGCTTGGGACACGCCCTCAGGAATAATGATAATACGGGAAATGAGGTGTGAAAAGCACCTCATTTTCCTGTTGTTTTTATAAAAACTTTATTTTAACAGAAAGATATATTGTGATATAATGTGACATATCAGAAGGTGAAGAAAGGAGTTATCATGGGAGACCAGTTTGATGATAAAGAAGAATTAACAGAAGCAGCAGGGGAGAATGAACAGGAGAATGACAAAGATGAATACGAAAACTTTTGTTTTCTCTGCCGCAGACCGGAGAGTCAGTGCAAGGGAATGATCGAGCTCCCCAATAATATACATATCTGTACAGACTGTATGCAGAAAAGCTTTGACAGTATGAATACGCAGATAAACAACGGAAATTTTAATTATGCAGATCTTATGAACATGCCGAATGTGAGCATGATAGATTTAAGTAATTTACAGCCTCCTACTGCAAAGCCCAAAAAAGTGAAGAAGAAAAAGGAGGAGGAAAATAAGCCGGTTCTTGATCTTAAAAATATCCCGGCGCCCCACAAGATCAAGGCAACTCTTGACGAGTATGTGATTGGACAGGAATATGCAAAAAAAGTAATGTCTGTAGCTGTGTATAATCATTATAAACGTGTAGCTACCAACACAATGGATGAAATTGAGATTGAGAAGTCAAATATGCTTATGATCGGACCGACAGGAAGTGGTAAGACATATCTTGTAAAGACTCTTGCAAAACTTCTCGACGTACCGCTTGCCATTGCAGACGCAACATCGCTTACAGAGGCCGGATATATTGGAGATGATATTGAAAGCGTAGTTTCCAAGCTTCTCGCAGCAGCAGACAACGATGTAGAAAAAGCAGAACACGGAATTATTTTCATCGATGAGATCGACAAGATAGCAAAGAAAAAAAATACAAACCAGAGAGATGTAAGCGGAGAAGCAGTGCAGCAGGGAATGCTGAAGCTTCTGGAGGGAAGCCAGGTGGAGGTTCCCATCGGTGCAAACAGTAAAAATGCGATGGTTCCTATGACGACAGTAGATACAAGGAATATTCTTTTTATCTGCGGAGGAGCGTTCCCGGATCTGGAAAATATTATTAAAGAGCGTCTGAATAAACAGGCATCCATTGGTTTTTATGCAGATTTAAAAGATAAGTATGATAATGATCCGCATCTTCTTGAGAAGGTGACAGTAGACGATATTCGTACCTTTGGAATGATTCCCGAGTTTATCGGACGTCTGCCGATTATCTTTACCTTAAATGGTCTTACAGAGGATATGCTGGTTAAGATTTTGAAAGAGCCGAAAAATGCAATTTTAAAACAGTACCAGAAACTGCTGGCTCTCGACGAGGTAAAACTGGAATTTGAAGACGGAGCGCTTCACGCCATTGCAGCCAAAGCCCTTGAGAAAAAAACAGGAGCGAGAGCTTTGCGGGCAATTCTTGAGGAGTATATGCTTGACATTATGTACGAGATTCCAAAGGACGATTCTATTGGCGAGGTTATTATAACGAGAGAGTATATTGAAGGCACAGGAGGACCAAGAATTCTTTTAAGAGGGCAGGAAGTGCCGCTTCTGGAGCAGCAGTAAGAAAGGAGACAGAAATGGCAAACGATTTTTTTGACAGCTTTGGGGAGACAATCTCAAGAACAGCGAGAGAGTTAAGTGAAAAAGCAGAAAATTTTTATGAAGTGCAGAAGCTTCGCAATCAGATTTCTGCAGAAGAGCGTGTTGTCTCCAAAGCAATGGAAAGACTGGGCAGCATTATTTATAAGCGGTACGAAGGCGGAGAGCCTGTCGATGATGAAATTGCAGGAATCTGTGGAGAAATCAGCAGACATGTAAGCAAAATACATGAGCTGAAAGGTTCTGCCGCGGGAAAAGCAGGACAGAAAATCTGTCCGTCCTGTCATCACACAATAGACAAAGAAGTATTTTTCTGTCCTTTCTGCGGAACTGCCTGCGAGGACAAAAAAGAAAAGCCGGAGGAGGAAGCTTTCCGGGAAGAAACCGTAGAAAAACCGGAAAATGCACCGGAAGAGGATACAAGCTTCCAGGGAACAGAAGAATCTGAGGGGACAGAAACCAGGGAAACAGAATCTGGTGAGACAGAAGAAACGGAAGAACTGGGGAAGACAGAAGAGAAAATTTCCGGCAGTGAAGAAGTATAAATACGAGATACAGAAAGAAGGGCATGACATTAAATTTGTCATGCCCTTCTTTCTGAGATTGAGGTGTAAATTACAGATATAATATAAGCTTATCTAAATTATATGTCCGCAATATAAAGACAAAAGTTTGCGCCAGAAAGAAAAAGTTGTTGACATTCCATTTTCCATCGCATATAATAAATTTGCAGCGCTCGCATTACCGTGGTAGTTTATGAAAATCAAGAACAAGGAGAACAGAAAATGGAAGCAGTCATGAATTTTTTAGATTCTGTCGTAAGCAGTGTGAATACTCTGCTATGGGATAATCTTCTGATGTACCTTCTGGTTGCAACAGGAATTTATTTTACCTTTCGCCTGAGGTTTATTCAGGTGAGAAAATTTGGTGCGGGAATGAAAGCACTGTTTGGGAATTTTTCTTTAAACGGAGGTTCAAACGGGGCGGGATTAAGCTCTTTTCAGGCTCTGACTACTGCGATTGCAGCCCAGGTGGGAACTGGTAATATCGCAGGAGCGGCAACTGCCATTGCGGCCGGAGGACCGGGAGCGATTTTCTGGATGTGGATTTCTGCATTTTTCGGAATGGCGACCATTTACTCAGAAGCAGTTCTGGCGCAGCATACGAAGAAAGTGGTAGACGGAGTTGTAACAGGAGGTCCTGTTTATTACATAAAAGCAATATTCAAAGGAAAATTCGGAAAATTTCTGGCTGGCTTTTTCTCAGTTGCCATTATTCTGGCTCTGGGATTCATGGGAAATATGGTACAGTCCAATTCTATCGGAGATTCCTTCCACAATGCGTTTGGAGTGAATCCTCTGATTGTGGGAATCTGCGTGGCTGTTGTTGCAGCGGTTATTTTTATTGGCGGTGTAAAACGAATTGCCTGGGTAACAGAGAAAATCGTTCCTGTTATGGCATTGTTTTATATTGTTGGCTGTGTTGTAATTTTGTGTATGTGCGGAAGCGATGTAGGTGTTGCTTTTAAACAGATTTTTGTAATGGCATTTAATCCGCAGGCAATGGCAGGCGGAGCGCTTGGAATTACGGTTCAGAAGGCAATGCGTTTCGGTGTCGCAAGAGGTCTTTTTTCCAATGAGGCAGGTATGGGTTCCACGCCTCATGCACATGCAACAGCGCAGGTGAAACATCCAAGTGACCAGGGAATTATCGCAATGATGGGAGTGTTTATTGATACTTTTATTATTCTTACCCTGACAGCTCTTGTAATTATTTCCACAGGCGCGCTTGATACGGGACTTACCGGTTCCAGTCTTGCGCAGGCTGCATTTGATTCAAAGTTCGGTTCTTTTGGCAAAATATTTATTGCCATTTGTATGCTGTTTTTTGCTTTTACAACAATCATAGGCTGGTACTATTTCGGAGAAGTAAATGTACGCCATCTTTTTGGAAAAAAAGCAGTAAAAATTTATTCTGTTCTCGTAGTGCTTTTTGTTATGGCAGGCTCTGTATTGAAAGTGCAGCTTGTATGGGATATGTCCGATATGTTTAACGGACTGATGGTGCTTCCAAACCTGATTGGACTTCTTGCTTCCGGAGGTGTTGTGGTGGCACTCACAAAAAAATACGAGGAACATTTAAAAAATAATAAATAAGATAAGAAAAGAAAGCAGGCTTTCGGAAATAAGACCATTTCCGAGGCTTCTTTTTTATGTTTTTTAACAGAACGTTTATTGCGGGGAGAAAAGGCGAATGGTAAAATGAAGAAAAGAGGAGGGGGGAGGAAGTGTATGGAAATAGAAAAATTATCTTCTCGATTAGAAGTCAGATGTCTTGGAGATGAAGATATTGAAAAGATTTATGATTTGTGCAGAGAAAATAATATTTTTTATCAATATCATCTTTCAGAGCTGACAAGGGAGAGTATCAAAGAAGATATGGAAGAACTTCCGCCAGGGACGGATAAAAAAGATAAATATTATGTTGGGTTCTTTAAAGATGAAGTCTTGGCAGCAATTATGGATTTTGTTCTGGATTATCCAAGAGAAAAGACGGTGTTTATCGGACTTTTTATGATGAACAGAATGCTGCAGGGAAAGGGGATTGGAACGGAAATCATCGGGGATTTTTCCCATGCTTTGTCAGAACTCGGAATGAAAAAAATACGACTTGCGGTAGATAAAGGAAATATGCAAAGTTTTTCCTTCTGGAGTAAAAATTATTTTGAAAAAACGGGAGAAGAAGTGACTAGCGGGATTTTTTCCTACATTTTAATGGAACGGATTTTATAAGGGGTATCTTTAAAGACAGGAGGATTGTATGAGAAAAAAGAATCATTTAATGGTAAGTTCCATTGTTACAGTTTGTCTTATGTTTCTTTATGGCTGGTTTGGGGATTATCTGTTTAATCGTTTGTTTTTGTTGGACGTGTTAATTTTTTTCGCAATACTGATCGGATTTTTTATCTGCTTGATATTTGCTTTTAAAAAAGAAAATCGGCGTTCTTTTTGGGTTTTAGCGGCTGGAGCGCTTGTATTTCTGTTGTTTCCTTTCAGGGAAGCAAGAGTAAGAACGGAGTTTATTTTATATGCAAATGCAAGAGATAAAGTAGTGGAAATGGTAAAAAGCAGGGAACTTTCTCCGGACGATCATGGAAATATAAAGCTTCCATTCCGGTACGGCTTCACTTCTTCTGATGAAGAAGTTCATGTTTATGACAATGACGCGGAAGATACAATCATGACATTCTGGATTTTCCGCGGAATGTTAAGCGGAAGCTGTGAACTGATGTATGCAGATGGTGGAGAGGAGCAGATAAAAGAAGAACTGAAACCCGATCAGATAGAAAGTATTGAAAAATTAAAAGATAACTGGTATTATGTACAAACATTATAAGATGAAATGCTTTACTGAAAAGCAATATGCGGAAAGGGATCGACGATATAAAAGAAAATCTAAAGAAGCTTTTTACTGCTAAGGCTTTGTGTTATACTAAACAAAAGCGATAAAAAGGAAGTTTGTAAATATGATTAAAAGTTTTATATTTGAAAATTTTAAAAGTTTTAAAAAGGCGGAATTGAATTTAGAGGCGATTACAAGCCTTATTGGTTCTAATTCATCTGGAAAAAGTAATGCGATAGAGGGAATACAAATACTGGCAGAAGCAGCTACAGGCTTAGATTTAAGTGTGATTTTGGACGGAACGAGAAATAATGACAGCCACGTAAGGGGAGGAAGCAAAGCTTGTTGTCGTTTCAATACATCTTCATTTAAATTAGGATGCCTGATAGATTTGGACGATAAATATGATCTGCTTTATTATATTAGAATCAGTACAAGTAAAAGGGTGTGGGTTGAAGAAGAAGCTCTTTATAAAGTGAAAAATGGAAAGACAAGCTTGACAAGTGCGGAAAAAATATTTAAGACTAAGCAGGCTGAAAAGGATAGTGGAGATATTAGAGCAGAATATGCCGATAAAAAAGCAGGAAGGAATCCAGATATTATTTGTATGCGGGTTTCTTCTGTCCTTGCACAATTGAAAAGTAAGCTGCCTCAAAATACGTCAAGAGATGAAGCGTGTCTTGCATATATTAATCTCGTATTAGATAATTTGAAAGGAATTTTTGTGCTAAATCCAGTTCCCACAGAAATGAGGGATTATGTACGGGTAACAGACAGTGAATTAAAAGAAAATTGTGAAAATATATCACCGGTTCTTTATCAATTATGTGAAGATCAGAAAAAAAAGGAAGCATTATTAAATATAATATGTAATTTACCTGAAAATGAAGTGTTGGGAATTGATTTTATCAAAACGCAGTTGGATGATGTATTATTTGCATTGAAAGAAAAATATAAAAATTCTTCAGAAATTGTAGATGCAAAGCGGTTATCAGATGGAACACTCAGGTGCATTGCGATTATAGCAGCAATTTTGACGATACCGGAGAATAGTGTACTTGTCATTGAGGAAATTGATAATGGTATTCATCCGGCAAGAGTACAGGCGCTGATTGAGAGTTTAGAGGAATTAGGCAGGGATAGGAAGATTGATCTGATTCTCACAACACATAATCCTGTATTGCTGAATAAATATGACAAGGAGAAACTACTCGGAGTTTCTATTGTTTACAGAGACAAGGAAAATGGAGCAAGCCTTTTTATTCCACTTGTCGAAATCAAAACAATCCAAAACATTTTTGCACAAGGGGGGCTGGGAGATGCAATGATAGATGATTCCTTGATACGATTGATTAAAGAACCAGTAAAATCCGAAGATTATTCATGGTTGGGGGTGTAAATATTATGAATGTAAGATTTATTGACACCTCTATTGTAATGAATCTTTTGGAAGTCCCTAATATGTGTGCAGAAGCCGATGTAGTAAAAGATGAATTTAAAACAGCAGTTGCGTCAGAGGAAACAATGATATTGCCTATGTCAACAATTATTGAAAGTGGAAATCATATTGCCCATATTGCTGATGGAACTATACGAAGAAAAAAAGCGATGGAATTTCAAACATTTCTAACAAAAACTGCAAAAGATGAAGCTCCGTGGAAGCTTTATGGATTAGAGATGCGAAAAGAAGATTTGCTTGCATTAGCGAATGACTTTCCTGAATATGCATTAAAACTGGAGATGGGAATTGGTGATATGAGTATCATCCGATTTTACGAAAGATATAAAGAAGAAGTTCCGGCTATTGGTCGTATTATGATATGGAGTAAAGATAAACATCTTATGGGATATAGTGAAGATATGACGATGAAGCGTCGTAGAGACAGGTAGAAAAAACGTATAATATCAAACGATTTACTGGAAAGCAATATGCTCGACAGTAGAGGGAAGGGAGAATATTATGGGAAAAACAGTGGGAATTGTCAGTTTATCCAGTGGAACGATTGGAGAAGATTTTGTAAAACATGAGGTGGATTTGGGAATCAGACGGCTGGAGGAATACGGACTTTCTGTAAAGTTCATGCCCCATGCCAGAAAAGGAATCGACTATGTAAAAGAAAATCCACAGAAGCGGGCAGAGGATTTACTCCAGGCATTTGAAGATCCTGAGGTGGATATGATCCTGTGCGCCATCGGAGGCGACGATACGTACCGCCTTCTCCCTTATTTATTTGAAAATGATGCGCTAAAAAAGGCAGTGAAAAATAAGATTTTTCTGGGATTTTCCGATTCTACCATGAATCATTTTATGCTTCATAAAGTGGGGCTTCCTACTTTTTACGGTCAGGCGTTTCTTTCCGATGTGTGCGAGATGGAGCAGGAAATGCTGCCTTATACGAGAAAATATTTTGAGGAGTTAATTAAGACAGGCGGTATCCGGGAAATTACGCCGAGTGAGGTGTGGTATGAAGGCAGAACGGATTACAGTGAAAGCCAGCTTGGAACAAGACTGCCAGTGCATCAGAACGGAGGATTTGAGCTTCTTCAGGGAAATGCTGTTTTTTGCGGGAAAATTCTGGGAGGCTGTATTGATACGATTTTTGATATGTTTGACGGGGAGAGATACGCGGATTCCCCGGAGCTTTGCAGGCGCTACCAGCTTTTCCCATCTCTGGAAGACTGGGAGGGAAAGATTCTTCTTCTGGAATCAAGTGAGGAGAAAATGTCTCCTGAAAAATACAGAAAGGCTCTTACCGTATTAAAAGACACAGGGATTTTTGAGGTGATAAACGGTGTTTTAATCGGAAAACCGATGGACGAGACGTATTATGAAGAGTATAAAAAAATACTTGTGGAGGTAATTGATAATCCTTCTCTTCCTGTTGTGTATAATAGTAATGTGGGCCATGCACTGCCACGGTGTATTATTCCTTTTGGGGTGGAAGCAGTGGCAGATATGGAGCAGCAGAAAATTACGTTTAAGGAAGAATAAACAGTATGAAGAAAATATTACTTCTTGGGGGAACGGGGCTTGTAGGAGATGCCATTTACCGAAAACTTGGGAAGCAGTATGAGATAGTGCGTACAGCAGGGCATCAAAAACCGGAACATGGCTGGAAGCTGGGAATAGAGGAGGCAGAACTTCTGGAAAAGGTGCTGGAGCTGGAAAATCCAGACATAGTGATTTCATCTGTCTGCGGAGAATTTCAGAAACAGATGGTGTTTCATGAAAAAATAGCACAGTGGCTATCCGGAAAAAAGAAAAGGCTTCTTTTTATGTCTACTTCTAATGTGTTTGATGGGGATTTGAGTAAGCCGTGGACAGAGGAGGACGTGCCTGTTCCGGAATCAGATTATGGCATTTTTAAGAGAAACTGTGAATGTATGCTTCAGGATAAGATTTCAGAGCAGCTCGTTATTTTCCGTCTGTCTGCTGTGTGGGACCGGGAATGTCCAAGACTTCACAAGTTAAAACAATGTAGCTGTTTCGGAGAAAAAGTTCATACATATCCGGGACTTTCTGTGAACATTACCTGGGCAGAGCAGATAGGAGATTATGCAGACTATGTTCTGGAGCATAATATGACAGGAGTTTTCCATGTGGGTAGTACAGACTGTGTGGATTATTTTGAATTTGAAAAAGATGTATGTGGAAAGCTTGGCATTCCTGTGCCGGAGTTTGAGAGAGAAGAAATGCCGGAAAATTCTTTTCAGGCAGTTGTTTCCATACGCAGGGATATTCCGGAGTGTCTGCATATAACAACGGAAGAAATTTTGAGGCGGTTAAGCGAAAGGAACCATTAAACAGGTCCCTTTTCTCTAACCCAATATCAGGCTTTTACTGCAATTTTAAATACAACCTTGGACACGGCAGCAGGCGCCTCTGTCATCATGGCAACTTTGTGGGCGTCATTTGGAAAGCATACAAGAAACTGTCCTGGTTTGACATCGTAACAGCCGTCTGCTTTTCCAGTAAGAAATTCAATGTCTTTTTGTGCATCATAAGGGGTGGAGACGGTAAGACTGTCTGTGTCAGCCGTGGCAATGCGCTCTGTTCCTGAGACTGTGTAGTGAAGATCAATGTAGCGGCGGTGCGCTTCATATATGCACTGTTCTTCCGGTTTTGTGGTAAGAGAAACAGGATTGCAGAAAAGAACCCCTTCTTTTAAAACGGTGTTGGCGGGGGGCAGTTCGCCTTCTTTTAAGGTGCTGAGATAACAGAGCGCCTCGTACAGAAGAGGGAAATCCCTGTAATTGTCTTTGTTTTTTAAAGAATCAAAAATCATAAAAATCTCCTTTCGTGGATAAGTTAAATTTTTATATAGATCTCTATTGGGGAAGATGAAAATCTCAGAGCAAAATGTGATTAATGGAATAAATTCATTATAACACCGTCATGTAGGAAATGCCATAAACAGCCTGTGAAAATATCGAAAAATAAGTATAGAAAAAATATGAAAAAATAGTACGAAAAAAATAAAAAAAATCGAAAAAAGGTATTGACTTTTATATGGAAGTGCGGTATTATAATTAGGCAGTCGCGAACAGCGGCGAACATAAGAAATGCAGGAGTGGCGGAATTGGCAGACGCGCAGGCTTCAGGTGCCTGTGGTAGCAATATCGTGTGGGTTCAAGTCCCATCTCCTGCATTATTTTTTTGCCTTGCAGAAGAAGATGTTGCTTCGTAACATATATTTTGCAGCAAGAACACCAGCAGGTTCCGGAATCTTGATTTCATTTCAATTTACATTTCACAGTAAAAGTTCTCATTTACAAATTTCCGTATTTCTGATAATATAAAAGCAATTTTACTGAAAGGGGAACAGACATAACAAATGGACGAAGACGACAGTGCTGAGGGAAATCAGTGTCTCATATATCATTTGTCTGATTGGATAGGGCATGGTCTATACTTACGTGAGTAGGAATAGGCTGTGCTTTTTGTGTTTTTATTACAATTATTATCATTAGAAAATCAGATATATTTCAGGAGGCATCATTTTGGAACAGTCAATTTTATTTATTATTTTACTGCAAATTGTTTTAATTGGATTAAACGCTGTGTTTGCCAGTGCGGAAATAGCAGTTATTTCCGTAAATGACAGCAAAATGGAGAAAATGGCGGGAAACGGGGATAAGCGCGCAGCCCGGCTTTTAAGTCTGACAAAACAGCCGGCACGTTTCCTGGCAACGATTCAGATTGCAATTACACTTTCCGGATTTCTGGGCAGTGCCTTTGCTGCAGAAAACTTTTCAGGGATCCTTGTAGATTGGCTCCTGGGACTGGGTATACCCGTGCCGGAGAGTGCTCTTGATTCTATTGTTGTTATTTTGATTACTCTTGTCCTTTCTTATTTTACTCTTGTATTTGGAGAGCTTGTTCCAAAACAGATTGCAATGAGAAAGGCAGAGCCACTGGCTCTTGGAATTTCGGGAATGCTTACGGTGATTGCGCGTTTCTTTGCGCCTCTTGTGAACTTCCTTACTTTTTCTACAAATTCTGTGCTGCGTCTGTGTGGAATAGACCCGGATGCAGAAGATGAAAATGTCAGCGAAGAGGAAATTCGAATGATGGTAGATGCGGGAAGTGAGAAGGGAACCATTGACCATCAGGAGAGAGAGTTTATACAGAATGTATTTGAATTTGACGATATTTCAGCAGAAGAAATCCTCACACACAGAACAGAGGTAGTAATGCTGGATATGGAAGATTCTATGGAGGAGTGGAAGGAAATTATTTTCCGGACAAGACATACTTTTTATCCGGTGTGTGATGGCTCTGCAGATAAAATCATTGGAATTTTAAATGCAAAGGACTATTTTCGTCTGGAAAATAAGGACAGAGAGCAGGTGATGAAGTATGCGGTAAGTTCTGCGTATTTTGTGCCGGACACCATAAAAGCAGACGACTTATTCCGAAATATGAAAAAAGAAAAAACAGTATTTGCAGTTGTGTTGGACGAATATGGCGGAGTTGCCGGAATTATCACGATTAACGACCTTGTAGAGCAGCTTGTGGGAGATCTGGAGACAGAAAAAGAGGAAGAGAAAATAGAAAAACTTGAAGAAGGTTTATGGAAAATACCGGGCAGCGCCGAACTTGAAGAGGTTTCCAAAACACTGGGCATTTCCCTTCCGTGGGACGAATACGAAACATTTAATGGGCTTGTTTTTCATACTTTGCAGCACATACCTGAACAGGGAAATAACTTGAATCTGGAGATATGCGGACTTTTGATCCGGGAAATAGAGATGGAAGAGAATAAAATAAAAGCAGCAGTAATAACGATAAAAGATTAAAAAAAGTTTGAGCTATGCAATTATTTTTAGGAAAAAAATTATTGCCAAACAAATGCTCTTGTGATACAATTTTGAAGATTTAGGATAAAATAATACAGTGAAAAATGCCAGACGAATTGTTCCGCACTTTGTGCTCTCACAATTCTGCCCCGCATTCGAATATCGTGGAGCATATGCCCAACTTTATTCGAATTTCGGGGCGGGTCATAAAGGCATCTAAAATTTAAAGAGAAAGGGAGATTGTATGAAAGCATTTCTGATATTAGAAGATGGCCATGTATTTACAGGAAAAAGTATTGGTTCAACAAGAGAAGTCATCAGCGAAATTGTCTTTAACACTTCTATGACCGGTTATCTGGAAGTAATGACAGACCCTTCTTATGCAGGACAGGCAGTCTGCATGACATATCCTTTAATAGGAAATTACGGAATCTGCTATGATGACCAGGAGTCCGGGAAACCGTGGATTGACGCTTTTATTGTGCGGGAACTTTCACGCGTTCCGAGCAATTTCAGAAGCGTAGATACCATTCAGCATTTTCTGACAAAGCATGACATTCCCGGAATTGCAGGGATTGATACAAGAGCACTTACCAGAATCCTTCGGGAGAAGGGAACAATGAATGGTATGATCACAGTCAATGAAAATTATGATTTAGATGCAATTCTCCCCAGATTAAAAGCATATACAACCGGAAAGGTGGTAGAGAAAGTAACTTGCCGGGAAAAAGAAATATTAAAAGGAAACGGTCCGAAGGTTGCACTTATGGACTTCGGGGCAAAGAGAAATATTGCCCGCTCCTTAAATGAAAGAGGCTGTCAGGTAACCATTTATCCGGCGCTTACAACAGCAGAGGAAATTTTAAAAGATAATCCGGATGGCATTATGTTAAGCAATGGCCCTGGAGATCCGAAGGAATGTACTTCTATTATAAAGGAAGTAAAAAAACTTTACGATTCCGATGTGCCGATTTTTGCAATCTGTCTCGGACATCAGCTTATGGCTCTTGCAACAGGCGGTGACACTCATAAGATGAAATACGGACACAGAGGAGGCAACCATCCTGTAAAAGATCTGGAAACAGGAAGAGTTTATATTTCTTCCCAGAATCACGGATATGTAGTAGACGCAAAAGGACTTGAGGAAAAACACATTGCCCGTCCGGCTTTTGTGAACGTAAACGATGGAACAAACGAGGGAATGGCTTATGAAGGTAAAAACATCTTTACCGTGCAGTTCCATCCGGAAGCGTGTCCCGGCCCGCTTGATTCCGGATACTTATTTGACCGCTTTATGAAAATGATGGGAGGGGAAAAATAATGCCAAGAAATAAAGACATAAAAAAAGTACTTGTAATTGGTTCCGGTCCGATTATCATTGGACAGGCTGCAGAGTTTGACTATGCAGGAACACAGGCATGCCGTTCCCTGAAAGAAGAAGGCCTTGAGGTAGTTCTTTTAAATTCAAATCCTGCGACTATTATGACAGATAAAGATATTGCGGATCGAGTTTACATTGAGCCTCTTACAGTTGAAGTAGTAGAACAGCTTATTTTAAAGGAAAAACCGGACAGTGTTCTCCCGACGCTTGGGGGACAGGCAGGATTAAACCTTGCTATGGAGCTTGAGGAAAAAGGCTTCTTAAAAGAACATAATGTGCGCCTCATTGGTACGACAGCAGAGACCATTAAAAAGGCGGAGGACCGTCAGGAATTTAAAGATACCATGGAAAAAATCGGAGAGCCGGTTGCTGCTTCCAAGGTGGTTACTACAGTGGAAGACGGTGTTTTATTTACAAATACCATCGGATACCCGGTTGTTCTTCGTCCTGCTTACACACTTGGAGGAAGCGGCGGCGGAATCGCAAATAATGAGGTTGAGCTTCGCGAAATTCTGGAAAACGGTCTTCGCCTTTCACGAGTAGGAGAGGTTCTTGTAGAGCGCTGTATTGCCGGCTGGAAAGAAATTGAGTATGAGGTAATGCGGGACAGTGCAGGAAACTGTATCACAGTCTGCAATATGGAAAATATCGACCCGGTCGGTGTGCATACAGGAGACTCCATTGTTGTAGCTCCGTCACAGACACTTGGGGACAAAGAATACCAGATGCTTCGTACTTCTGCTCTTAATATTATTACAGAGCTTGGAATTACAGGAGGATGTAATGTGCAGTATGCGCTCCATCCGGAGAGCTTTGAATACTGCGTAATTGAAGTAAATCCACGAGTAAGCCGTTCCTCTGCCCTTGCAAGTAAGGCAACAGGATACCCCATTGCAAAGGTTGCGGCAAAAATTGCTCTGGGATATACTCTGGACGAAATTCCAAACGCGATCACAGGGAAAACATACGCAAGCTTTGAGCCGATGCTCGATTACTGCGTTGTAAAAATTCCCCGTCTTCCATTCGATAAATTTATTACAGCAAAGAGAACCCTTACAACACAGATGAAAGCAACAGGAGAAGTTATGAGCATCTGCCATAACTTTGAGGGAGCTCTTATGAAAGCCATCCGTTCTCTGGAACAGCACGTAGACAGTCTGATGTCATATGATTTTACAGGGCTTTCTGATGAAGAACTTTTAGAGGATTTAAAGGTTGTAGACGACAGAAGAATCTGGAAAATAGCAGAGGCAGTAAGAAGGGGAATCCCGGAAGCAATTCTTCACGATATTACAAAGATTGATTTGTGGTTTATTGATAAGCTTTCTATTTTAGTGGAGATGGAAGAGTCTCTGAAAACACAGGAGCTTACAAAAGAACTTCTTCTGGAAGCAAAACGAATGGAGTTCCCGGATTCTGTTATTGCGTCTCTTTCCGGAAGAACAGAAGAAGAAATCAAAACACTTCGAAAAGAATTTGGCATTAAAGCTGCCTATAAAATGGTAGATACCTGTGCGGCAGAGTTTGCTGCAGAAACACCTTACTATTATTCCGTATACGGAGATGAGGAAACAGAAAATGAGGCTGTTTCTGATTCCGGCAAAAAGAAAATTCTTGTGCTTGGTTCCGGACCGATTCGTATTGGTCAGGGGATTGAATTTGACTTCTGCTCCGTACATTGTACCTGGGCATTTGCAAAAGAAGGATACGAAACCATAATTATCAATAACAACCCGGAAACAGTAAGTACAGACTTTGATATTGCAGATAAGCTGTATTTTGAGCCGCTGACTCCGGAAGATGTGGAAAACGTGGTAAATATGGAGAAACCGGACGGCGCAGTTGTACAGTTCGGTGGACAGACAGCCATTAAGCTTACAGAGGCACTTATGAAAATGGGTGTAAAAATCCTTGGTACTTCCGCAGAGGACGTAGACGCTGCAGAGGACAGAGAGCTGTTTGATCAGATTCTGGAACAGTGCGAAATTCCAAGACCAAAGGGACATACTGTTTTCACAGCAGAGGAAGCAAAAAAGGCGGCAGCACAGCTTGGTTACCCTGTTCTTGTACGTCCTTCCTACGTGCTTGGCGGACAGGGAATGCGAATTGCAGTCAGCGATGAAGATGTGGAAGAATATATCGGAATCATCAATCAGATTGCACAGGAGCATCCAATCCTTGTAGATAAGTATCTTATGGGAAAAGAAATCGAGGTAGACGCTGTATGTGACGGAGAGGATATTTTGATTCCCGGTATTATGGAGCACATTGAACGTGCAGGAATTCACTCCGGGGACAGTATTTCCGTATATCCGGCACAGACGATCAGTGAGACTGCAAAGGAAACCATCGCAGAATATACACGTCGTCTTGCAAAAGCCCTTCATGTAGTGGGAATGATCAACATACAGTTTATTGTATGCGGAGAAGAGGTATATGTAATCGAGGTAAATCCTCGTTCCAGCCGTACAGTTCCGTACATCAGTAAAGTAACGGGAATCCCGATTGTTCCTCTTGCAACGAAGGTGATTCTTGGATACAAATTAAAGGATATGGGATATGAGCCGGGACTTCAGCCTGAAGCAGAGCATATTGCTATTAAAATGCCGGTATTCTCCTTTGAAAAAATCAGAGGTGCAGACATAAGCCTTGGACCGGAGATGAAATCAACAGGAGAGTGTCTTGGAATTGCATCCACATTTAATGAGGCGCTTTACAAAGCGTTCCTTGGAGCGGGAATCCGCCTTCCAAAGCATAAAAATATGATTATTACCGTAAAAGATGAGGATAAAGAGGACATCGTTCCGATAGCAAAACGTTTTGAAGCCCAGGGATACCGCATTTATGCCACAAGAGGAACGGCAAAGGTTCTGAAAGAGAACGGCATTCGCGTGATCCGTACGAATAAGCTGGAACAGCCTGCACCGAATCTTATGGATTTGATTCTTGGACATAAGATTGACGTTGTTATTGATACACCACCGCAGGGAGTGGAGCATCAGAAGGACGGCTTCTTAATCAGAAGAAATGCAATTGAGACAGGAGTCAATGTTCTTACGAGCCTTGATACAGCAGAAGCACTTGTGACGAGTCTGGAAAATACAGACCTTCATAACCTGAGTCTGATTGATATTGCAACAATCGCAGAAAGATAATATAATTTAGAGGACGGGGAAAATTGAAAGCTCCGTCCTCAATTATATTCAGAAAGGGGAAAAAATGGATATTTTCGAATTATTAAAAGTAATTTTTCTCGGTATTGTGGAGGGAATTACAGAATGGCTCCCTATCAGCAGCACCGGACACATGATTCTGGTGGATGAATTCATTAAGCTGAATGTGTCGCCGGAATTTAAAGAGCTTTTCTTTGTGGTCATTCAGTTGGGCGCTATTTTTGCAGTTATTCTTTTATATTGGAATAAACTGTGGCCTTTTTATATCCGGCCGCTTACAAAACGTCAGAGAGCAATGGCAAATAAGATGCCGGCTGTACAAAGAGGGGCGTATCTTTTTGTAGAGCAGTTCTGTGATAAGGAGAAATGGATTTTATGGTTTAAAATTTTTGTCGCATGTCTGCCTACGATTATCATTGCCCTGCCGTTTAATGACATAATTGAAGAAAAGTTTAATAACTATGTGGTAGTGGCAATTGCTCTGATTGTATACGGCGTTTTGTTTATTGTTATCGAGAACTATAACAGAAGAAGGCGGGCATCCTGCAGAAATCTCCAGGATCTTTCTTTTAAAACGGCGCTGATCATCGGTGCATTCCAGGTGCTCTCCGTGATTCCGGGAACTTCACGTTCCGGTTCTACAATCATTGGCGGTATTCTGGCAGGTACTTCAAGAACAGTGGCAGCAGAATTTACCTTTTTCCTTGCAATCCCTGTTATGTTTGGGGCAAGTCTTTTGAAACTGGTAAAATTTGGTCTTGCTTTTACAGGAACAGAAATTATAATCCTCATTGTAGGATGCCTTGTATCTTTCGTTGTTTCCATTATTGCCATTAAATTCCTTATGGGCTATATAAAGAAACATGATTTCAAGGCATTTGGCTGGTATCGAATTATTCTCGGCGTGCTTGTTCTTGGATACTTTGTGGGAAAAAATTTCCTTGCATAATCAGCAGGAAGAAGATAAAAGGACGCTGTTTGCTGCAGTGATAAATACAGGAAGGTGTTATTATGGGGAAATATATCATGGCATTGGATCAGGGGACAACAAGTTCCCGGTGCATTCTTTTTGATAAGGCGGGAAAAATGTGCAGCGTGGCACGGAAGGAATTTGCTCAGTATTACCCGAAACCAGGCTGGGTGGAGCATGACCCTCATGAAATCTGGTCATCCCAGATGGGGGTTGCCATTGAAGCAATGAGTCTGATTGGCGCAGATGCAGAGGATATTGAAGCAATCGGCATTACAAACCAGAGAGAAACAACCATTGTGTGGGATAAAAAAACAGGAAATCCTGTCTATCCGGCAATTGTGTGGCAGTGCCGCAGAACAGCAGGGATGATAGAAGAACTGGAAAAAGATGGGTTTGGAGATGTTATTCGAAAGAAAACAGGTCTGATTCCGGACGCTTATTTTTCCGGGACAAAAATCAAGTGGATTCTTGAACATGTAAATGGAGCAAAAGACGCGGCTCAAAAGGGAGAGCTTTTATTTGGAACAGTGGATACCTGGATTATCTGGAAGCTTACAAAAGGAAGAATCCATGTAACAGATTATACAAATGCTTCCCGGACCATGTTGTTTGATATTCGCAAAAAGCAGTGGGATAAAGAGATTCTTTCATATCTTGGGATTCCGGAAAGTATGCTTCCGGAAGTAAAACCAAGCAGTTGTGTGTACGGCTATACAAGCGCCAGCCTTATCGGGGGCAGGATTCCTATTTCGGGAGCGGCAGGAGATCAGCAGGCTGCGCTTTTCGGGCAGTGCTGTTTTCAGCCGGGAGATGTGAAAAATACATATGGAACAGGCGGATTTCTTCTGATGCACACAGGAAACCGGGCAGTAGAATCAAAGCAGGGGCTTTTGACAACCATTGCCGTCAATCCGGATGGAAGCCCCGGATATGCTCTTGAGGGAAGTATTTTTGTATGTGGAGCGGCGATTCAGTGGCTTCGTGATGAACTGGAGCTTCTGGAAAAAGCTTCAGAATCAGAAAAATACTGTCTGTCTGTGCCGGATACAAATGGTGTCTATGTTGTTCCTGCCTTTGCAGGCCTTGGAGCTCCTTACTGGGATCAGTATGCAAGAGGTGCTGTCCTGGGGCTTACAAGAGGAGCAGGAAAAGCCCATCTTATCCGTGCAACAGTAGAATCGCTCGCGTATCAGGTGCACGATGTGATTCGCTCTATGGAGAAAGATGCAGGCGTACATTTAAATTCTCTCCGTGTGGACGGAGGGGCAAGCGCCAACGATTTTCTTATGCAGTTCCAGGCGGATATTCTGGGTGGGGAAGTGGTGCGTCCAAGCTGTATTGAGACAACTGCTCTTGGAGCTGCTTACCTTGCGGGAATGGCAACGGGATTCTGGGAAAATGCAGAGGAAGTAAAACGAAACTGGAATATGGAAAGAGCGTTTGAACCGTCTGCCAGTGAGGAAAAGAGAAAGAAGCTGTTAAGAGGCTGGAAAAAGGCTGTGAGATGCACGAGAGACTGGGCTAGGGACGAATAGTACAAAATTTGTGTCTCATATGCTTAAAAGAAAAGGGGCTGTGTTTGAAAGGATTTCTTTCATGCACAGTCCCTTTTGAAAGTTTTATGGAAGATTTCGGATTTCTCCTGTGTGTGAAGTATCATATCCTGTCTGATTTTTCAGGATTGTCCTGTATTCCTCAGAGCGGATGATTTCCAGGAGAGGTGCAAAGCCCGGTTTCTCCATAGATGTTGTCTCCATAACAAGATACATGGGCAGTTTCTCCATAGGAAGAAAAGATAAAGCCTGTGTCTGACGGATGATCAGTTCTTCCCCAAGAGCTGCATCTGCTCTGCCGTCTATAATGGCAGCTGCTGTAGAAAGGTCAGACACCAGTTCTCTTTCATATCCGAAAATACTTCCGGGAGAAATTTTTTCTTTCATAAGAATCCGATCCAGAAAAATCCGGCGTGTACTTCCTTTTTCCCTGTTTGCAAACGTAATATCAGGCCGTGTCAGGTCACGGATATTTTCAATGTTTTTGGGATTTCCCTTTTTTACATAAAGCCCGACAGGATACTCATAGAGACAGATTGCTGTCAGTTCTGTTCCGGGAACAAGACAGCAAATATCTTCTTCAGAAAGGCTTGCAGAAGCAATGTGTGACTTTCCGAAATAGAGGGAGTAAAGTCCATTGTAGCTGTTCATATGAGACTGAAGCACCGGAATGCTGTCCGGGTGTACGGACATCTGACTTAAAAGAAGCTCAAGAGCAGGAGAAGTCTGGCCACAGAGAATCAGCCCGTTTGAATGGAGAAGATAATCTCTTTTTAAAAGAGAGCTTTCCGGCTGAAAGTCGGGTGTTTTGAGAGATATTTCCCGGCTGGAGCTTGTCGTTTTCAGATACAGGGCGAGCTGTTCTTCGCTTACGCGAAGCTGCTTCCCAACCTTTGAGGAGGAAAGCTCGCCCCGTTTAATCAGTTCGTATACCGTATTTTTCTTGATCTTCAGCTTATCTGCGATTTCCTGGGCAGTATAAAATTTATTCATCAATTCCTACCATAACATTTGTAGCCTTGATTACAGCGTAAGCGTCAGAGCCAACCTGTAAATTCAATTCTTCTACAGCACTGCAGGAGATTGTGGCTGTAATAATATTGCCTCCGCCGATGTCGATAGATACAATGGAGTTGACAGCTCCGTTATTGATGCTTACAACTTTGCCTTTTAACTGATTTCTTGCGCTTAATTTCATGATTTTAGTCCTCGTTTCTTTGTAATTTTGTGTGATAAGTTTTCATGGTATATGACAAGATGTGCGAAGCGGACGATTGTCCAGGAGAATCTGTTTTTATTCTCCTGGTACTGCGCTGCCAGAATACCTGAAATTTATCATAACACGTCAAAATCAAATTGACAACCCGCTCTGTTTTCAGTAAAATAAATAAAACAGAATAAAACATAATAAAAATAAACAAAAAAGGAGAAAATGATATGAAGAAAAGAATGTTTGCAGCACTTATGACAGGAACTATGTTATTTTCTTCAGCTGTGACAGTGCTGGCTGCAGAGGAAGAAACCAGCAGCCTGGATGGAGAAATCTATGTTTTTATTGCAGCGAGCTTAAGTAATGCAATGGAAGAAATTCAGAAAAATTTCAACGAGATGTACCCGGAAGTGGAAATTCTCTATAATGCAGACAGCTCAGGCACTCTGCAGACCCAGATTGAAGAGGGGGCAAGATGCGATGTGTTTTTCTCGGCTGCGGAGAAGCAGATGAACGCTCTGGCAGAGGAAAAACTGGTTCCGGAGGATTCTATCGTAGATCTTTTAGAGAACAAGGTTGTTCTTATTAAACCGGCAGGACAGGAGACGCAGGTAACCGGCTTTGAAAATATCACAGATGCAGAGAATATTGCACTTGCAGGAGACAGTGTTCCGGTAGGGCAGTATGCAAGAGAGATTTTTGAAAATCTTGGAATTGCAGAAGATGTGGAAAAAATGGAGATAAACGAAGGAAAAAATGTGACAGAGGTGCTTGCAAATGTAAGCGAGGGAAGCAATGAGGTTGGCGTTGTATATGCAACAGATGCGGCTTCAGTGGGAGATAAAGTAGAGGTGATTGCAGAAGCACCGGAGGGAAGTCTTAAGACACCGGTTCTCTATCCGGCAGGTCTTGTGGAAAATAAAGAAGCAACAGAGGAAGACCAGGAGGCAGCAGCAGAATTTCTGGAATATCTTCAGAGCGAGGAGGCGCTGAAAGTGTTTGAGGAATACGGTTTTACTGCGTATAAAGAGGCAGAATGACAGAGTTTCTTTCAGAAATCGACTGGAGTCCTCTCTGGATTTCTCTGAAAACAGGATTCGTGGCAACTGTCATTGCTTTTTTTCTGGGAATCTTTTGTGCCAGAAAAGTTATGAAGCTGTCTGTGACAGTGAGGGGACTTCTGGACGGACTTCTTACCATGCCGCTTGTGCTGCCTCCCACAGTGGCAGGATTTTGTCTTCTTCTTTTATTTAGTTTAAAGCGCCCTTTGGGAAGTTTTCTTTTTGAAAATTTTGATATTAAAATTGTACAAACCTGGAAGGGATGTATCATTGCTGCAGCAGTGATCGCCTTTCCTCTTATGTATCGAAATGCGAGAGCTGCCTTTGAGCAGGTGGATGTAAATCTTCTTTATGCAGGGCAGACCCTTGGCATGAGTGACAGAGAAATTTTCTGGAAAGTTATTGTACCTTCTGCAGCTCCCGGGATTGCATCAGGTACTGTTCTTGCTTTTGCCAGAGCAATGGGAGAGTATGGAGCAACCTCCATGCTTGCAGGAAATATTCTTGGAAAAACAAGGACAGTTTCCGTGGCTATTGCTGCGGAAACGGCAGCGGGGAATTACGGAACAGCAGGATTTTGGACGGTGGTAATCGTGCTGATTTCCTTTGTCATTGTTGCGCTTATTAATATTATTTCCGGGAAAGGAATGAAAGGCAGGAGGTGGCTCTGATGTCTTTATATGTGGATATTGAGAAAAATTTCAGAGATTTTTCCCTTAAGGTAAAGTTTTCGGACACCTCCTCTTCTATGGGGATTCTGGGGGCATCGGGAAGTGGAAAAAGCATGACACTTCGCTGCATAGCAGGAATTGAAACACCGGATAAGGGGAAGATCATAATTAACGGAAAGACAGTATTTGATTCGGAAAAAGGAATCAACGAAAAACCTCAGAAGAGAAAAGTAGGGTATTTATTTCAGAATTATGCGCTTTTTCCGACTATGACTGTGGAAAAAAACATAGGCTGCGGCTTTCGCGGAAAAAAAGAAGACAGAAGTAAAAAAATAGCAGAATACATCAGACGTTATCACCTGGAAGGGCTGGAAAAGAGGTATCCTCACCAGCTTTCAGGAGGTCAGCAGCAGAGAGCAGCTCTTGCGAGAATGATGATTGGAGAGCCGGATGTGATTCTTCTTGATGAGCCTTTTTCTGCGCTGGACAGTTATTTAAAAGATGTACTGCAAAGAGATATGAAAGAGTTTTTAAAGGACTATAAGGGGGATATGGTTCTTGTAACGCACAGCCGCGAGGAGGTATTCCGTTTTTGTCGGGAGCTTACGCTTTTAAAGGATGGAAAAATTCTTGTATCCGGAGAGACAAAAAGTATTTTTGATGAGCCGGGTTCTGCGGAGGCAGCCCGTCTTACAGGTTGTAAAAATATTACGGAAATTCAGAGACTTGACAGTCATCATATATATGCCATAGATTGGAAGATAACACTTCGCACAGAGAAAGAGGTGCTTCCATGTCATACGCATGCGGCTGTCCGGGGACACTGGCTGGTAGAGGAAAACAGCATTCCAGGCTGTATAAAAAGAACAGAAAATATAATTTCCGTGGAGGTAGTGGAAGAGGCAGAAACGCCCTTTGAGGAACAGTATCTCATACGTTGTCAGGAAGCACCGGAGGCTTTTCCCATCTGGCTGATGCGGGCAAAAAAAAGCACAGATTCTTATGAAAAATCTGTGCCCTGCCGTGTTTATTTTCCCCCTGAAAAAATCATGCTTCTTCAGTGAATTCTGGAATAGTGAATATAATCGACGACCATCATGGCAAGTTTAAAAGTAAGAGCGTCTTCAAAACTTCGAAGATCCAGACCGAATTTTTTCTGAAGTTTTTCAAAACGGTATACCAGGGTGTTTCTGTGTACGTAAAGCTGCCTTGATGTTTCTGAAAGATTCAGGTTGTTTTCAAAAAATGTGCGTATAATATTTAAAGTTTCCTGATCAATGGAGTCCAGGGTTTCATTCTGGAAAATTTCTTCAATAAACATTTCGCAGATTTCAACAGGAAGCTGGTAAATCAGACGCCCAATTCCAAGACGACTGTATCCAAAGACATTTTTATCTGCATAAAAAATCTTTCCTACTTCGAGAGCAGTGCGCGCTTCTTTATAAGCTCCTGCAAGGTGATTGATGTCCTCGGCAATATTGCTGTAGGATACCCAGGCAGATGTCATGGCTTCTGTGTTTAACATATCTACAAGCATACAGGCGATATTTTCCAGCTCTTTGATTCCTTCCGAGGGCTGGAGCTCCCGGATTACAATAATGCCGGAATCGTCAACAGCAGTGATAAAGTCCCTTGTGCGTGCGGAGAAAATATTCCGTATGGTCGCAAGGGCATTTTCATCTTTGTGCTGACGGGTTTCTACAAGAAAAACGCCTCTCCTTGCAGAAGTGCTGATATGAAGTTTTTTGGCCCGATTAAAAATTTCCATTTGGGGATAGCGTTCCAGAAGTACATTCTGCATAAAGGTATTCTTGTCGTTTTTTTCTGCGTAGGCGGTAATCAGACTGTTTATCTGGCATACGGCAAGCTCGCCGATTGTTGGAGCTGCCTCTGTTTTTCCCCATACAATAAGGATGTACAGGAGCTGTTCGTTTTCCTGGATCTTGTAAAAACCGCAGTCTGTGTTGGATATGCACAGAGCAGAGGAATCCCGGAAATCAGAAAGGCGCTGGAGGGACGGAAGCCTTCTGTTGCAGGTTGATACATAAATTCTGTTTTCTTCGTCCAGAAGGCAGAAATCCAGTCCGCTTATATTTTTCCAATCTTCCAGACATGTCTGAAGTATATGCTGCAATTTCATTAAGTTTACAAAATTCCTTTCTTGTATTGACGGAATCAGTATATCATATCCGAATAAAAAAAGCCCGGGGAAAAACTCCCCGGACCTTCTGTTTTTATTAGTTTGTGATAACAAGCTCTGTTTCTTTGTCGAAGAAATGTGCTTTTTCCATATCAAATGCGAATTTGATCGGGTCGCCTGTTTTTGATGTTGTACGTGGATCAACTCGTGCTGTTACCTGTGTTCCGTTTACATCGAAGTACAGGAATACTTCTGCACCAAGAAGCTCGTAAACTTTAACAACAGAAGACATTGGAGCGCTAGGAGAAGCCTCGATGAACATCTGGGAATCATGAATGTCTTCCGGACGGATACCCATAACAACTGTTTTTCCTACATAACCGTTGTCTTTGAGAACTTTTGCTTTTGCAGCAGGAATAATCAGGTCGTGTTCGCCGATTTTAGCGATTAAGTTTCCGCCGTTTTCTTTGATTTCAGCATCAAGGAAGTTCATCTGCGGAGATCCCATGAATCCTGCTACGAACAGGTTGCCCGGTTTCTGGTATAAGTTCTGAGGTGTATCTACCTGCTGAACAACACCGTCCTTCATAACAACGATTCTTGTACCAAGTGTCATAGCCTCTGTCTGGTCATGTGTTACGTAGATGATAGTAGCGCCCAGTCTCTGGTGAATTTTGGAAATTTCGATACGCATCTGTACACGAAGTTTTGCATCCAGATTTGAAAGAGGCTCGTCCATAAGGAATACCTTAGGATCACGAACGATAGCACGTCCCATAGCAACACGCTGTCTCTGACCACCGGAAAGAGCTTTTGGTTTACGGTCAAGCAGTTTGTCAAGGTCAAGGATTCTTGCTGCCTCACGAACTTTTTTATCAATTTCATCTTTCGGAACTTTACGAAGTTTCAGACCGAAAGCCATGTTGTCATAAACTGTCATATGTGGATACAGAGCGTAGTTCTGGAATACCATTGCAATATCACGGTCTTTCGGCTCAACATCGTTCATAACTTTATCGCCGATTTTTAAAGTACCGCTTGTGATTTCCTCAAGTCCTGCAACCATACGAAGAGTTGTGGATTTACCACATCCGGAAGGACCTACGAAAATGATGAATTCTTTGTCTTCGATGTCCAGGTTGAAATCCTTAACTGCCTGGAAACCGTTTGGATAAGTTTTGTTAATGTGCTGTAAAGATAAACTTGCCATTTTGCTTTCCTCCAAAAAAAATTATTATATAAATTGTTATAGTTTTCTGTGTTATTCACTGTAAATAGTATAACGAAAACAGAAAAAAAGGGCTAGAGAAGAATTGTACAAAGTTTTTTGCGGGTTCTTGTCATAATGACGAAAAAAGCAGAAGTGATTTTTCGTCATTATGTCAAAAGAATCAGCAATCCGATGAAATCCTGTTTTCGTTTACAAACATTCCCTGAAATTTCTCTGCCTGGAACATTCTCATAAACCATTCGCATTTGCATAAAAACAGATAGTAAATATTGAGACCACAGCCGTGAAGCGTCTCAAAATTTCCCTGTCCCTTTGAAATAATTACATCGGCATTTTTGATTAGAGAAAGACTTTCTTTGCTGATGTGGGGAAGCCATGTGCCACCCACATCATTTCCGTTTCCAATTACAGATACAAGTTCTGTAAGGCCGCACATTTTGGCATCTTCTATTGTGGCGTCGTTTGCAGCGGGGAAACCTCGTACAATAACCTGAATATTAAGTTTGGGGAATCGCTCTTTTAAAATCCGGATCACAAGCTTATCCAGAACAATTTCCCCACAGTTGTCTGTGAGGTAGACAAGAGAGCGGGCAGATGCAAGCTCTTCGCAGAAACGGCGGTATTCTTCTTTACCAAGAGCTTCCTGTTTTCCTTTTTCAATAAGAGATAAAAGTTCTTCTTTTTTAACATGGGAAAGAGCGGCAAAATCAATATAATTACCAATTCTGGAATAAATCAGGGCGCGCTCCAGAGGGTCGATGCTCTCTTGTATGGAGAGCATAAGCTCTTCTTCCAGATCCATCATAAGCTGATTGAATTCTTTTTTTAATTCGGTGTAGTCCTTTGGTGCAATCCCCCAGGTTTTGGTAAAGTGCTTCTGAAATTCTGTATAAAGACTGGGAGAGTTGTCATCTTCCTGAAGATTCGTAAGCCGGGTAAGGACATTCTGCATGTAGGCAAGCTTCTTTTTTTCGTCCGGAAAACTGTCAATCATAGAAGCCTGTTTGTTGATCTGACAGCAGAGACAGAAGGTATTAAGTCTCATAAGATTCTCCTTTTTGTAAAATTAAGAAATTGTATCAGGTACAGGATTCAGTCGTCCGTAGCGTTTTGCAAGAGTTTTCATTTCTTTGCGGAGCTCTTTGGAAAATTGTCCCTCTGCCATTCGCCACTTCCAGTTGCAGCCAAGTGTAGACGGTTTGTTAATTCGGGCCTCATTGCCAAGACCGAGATAATCCTGCATAGGGATGATGCAGAGATTTGCCACGCTTCTCATAACAAGGCAGATAATATCCTTGTAGATTTCTTTATCACTGTCATGGAAGTTATTTAAGTATTCCCGCACCTGTTTCTGCTCATTTGGTGTAATATCCCCAAACCATCCGACGAGTGTTTCGTTGTCGTGCGTTCCTGTGTATACCACACAGTTTCGTGGGTAATTGTGAGGAAGATAATCGCTGGCATTTCCTGTATCACGCTCATCAAAAGCAAACTCAATAACCTTCATATTGGGATAACCGGAATCTTCCACAAGCTGAATCACAGAGTCAGTCATAAAACCGAGGTCTTCTGCAATGATTGCTCTTTCACCGAGGCGGTTTGAAACAGCACGGAATAAATCCATTCCGGGACCTTTTTCCCACCAGCCGTTTTCTGCTGTTTTGTCACCAAACGGGATTGCATAATATTCGTCAAAACCACGAAAATGGTCAATGCGTACAATGTCATACATGGAGAAACAATGCTCGATTCGTTTTATCCACCAGTCAAATCCTGACTGTCTGTGAACCTCCCAGTTATAAAGGGGATTTCCCCAGAGCTGACCAGTTGCGGAAAAGCCGTCGGGCGGACAGCCGGCAACCTGTGTGGGCTGATTTTTTTCATCTAATTTAAAGAGCCACGGGCTTGCCCATGTATCTGCGCTGTCCATCGCCACATAGATAGGAATGTCTCCGATGATTCGGATTCCTTTTTTATTGGCGTAAGCTTTTAATTTTTTCCACTGCTCGTAGAATTTAAACTGCATATATTCCTGAAATTCAATATCAAAGTATAATTCTCTTCTGTAATAATCAAGAGCATTTTGCCAACGGAAGCGAATATCCTCCGCCCATTCGCTCCAGGGTTCTCCGTCAAAACGTTCTTTTACAGCCATAAAAAGTGCGTAATCCTTAAGCCACCAGCCTTCTTTCTGCTGAAATTCTACAAAATCTGGATTTTCACTGATTTTGCTTCGCTCGTATGCCTTTCGAAGAAGGGTAGTCCGGCTTTTATAGATTTTGGCATAGTCGATACTTGTTTTGTTTTTTCCAAAATCTGCGCTGTCGCATTCTTTTTTTGTGAGGACTCCCTCTTCGATTAAATCCTCCAGGCTGATAAAATAAGGATTTCCGGCAAAAGTGGAAAAGGACTGATAAGGGGAATCTCCATAGCTTGTCGGTCCAAGCGGCAGAATCTGCCAGCAGCACTGACCGGCTTCTTTTAAAGCATCCACGAAGTCATAGGCGCTTTTGGAGAAGCAGCCGATTCCATATTTTGAGGGAAGGCTGCTGATAGGAAGCAGTACCCCGCATTCACGTTTCTGATTCATTATGATTTCTCCTCCGATTTGATTTTCTGCTGATTTTTATATTGTATCATAGTTTTAGAGTGAGAAGGGAAAGATTTTCTGTATTTTTTTAGATGAGAAGAAGAAACGTACATAAAAAAAGTACATTTTATATCCCCCTACGGGGCTTGTAAACATATAGGAGTCTGCTATAATCAAAAAGCTTGTTAAAAAAGAATCAAAGAGGTAAAGTGGAATGAAGAAAAAAATAATGGCAATGTTATTAGTCGGAAGTATGGCGTTTGGAAGTATATCTGTATGTCAGGCTGCGCCGGAAAAAAATACAGAAACAGTGAAAGTCACCAGTGTTTTCGGAGAAGATGAAGTAGAACTGGAATATCCGGAAGTGCCGCAGCGCGTAGTTAGTCTGGCTGGCTTTGCGACAGAAATGCTGTTGGCTCTCGGACTGGAAGACCACATTGTAGGATATGCATGGCAGGATAATGAGGTACTGCCTCAGTATAAAGAAGCATTTGAAAAATTAGAGCCGCTGTGTCAGCCGGCAATGGATCCGGGAGAAGAGAAGGTGTTATCTGTTAACCCGGATTTAGTACTGTCATGGGCCTCATGGGATGATTCTGAATATTTTAATTATAAAAATCTGGCTGAAAATGGGATTAATGCATATGGTTTTCATTGCGAAAGATGGTCTGGAGGACAATTGGAAGATGTTTATACAGATTTTATGAATATTGGGAAAATCTTCCGTGTAGAAGAGAAAGCAAATGCACTGGTGGAAGAGCTTCGCACTAACATAGAAGAAACTGCATCAAAAGTTGCGGAAAAAGAGCCGGTCTCTGTATTTGTATGTGATGCATCCTCCAATGAAGAGGCTTGCATGACAGTTGGCGGAGGATTGCCACAGGATTTAATTGAAAAAGCAGGTGGGAAAAATATTGTCACGGACGGGGATACAAACTGGATTCGTGGCTATAGTTGGGAAAAAATCATTGCTGCTGATCCGGAATGGATTGTAGTGGATTATTATGCCAGTGCAGATGAGGCAGATGTAGTGTTGAACTTGTTAAAGACAGATTCAAAGCTGAGCCAGATGAAGGCTGTAAAAGAAGGGAATATTGTTCTTGTAGGACTTACAGAGCTTTCTTGCAGTGAGAGAATTGATGAATGTGTGGAAAATCTGGCAGAAAAATTTCATGGAGTGAAATAAGGAGAAAAGATGCTGAAACACATCAGGAAAAGCACGTTTGTCATAGTATGTACAGCTATGATAATACTGCTTGCAGCGGTAATGGTTCTGGGGATTAATCTGGGAGCTGTAGATTTAAGCCCCCAGTGGATTTTTAAAATTATTATTAATAATATTTCAAGGAGAGAGATTTTTTCTGTTGATTGGGAAAATTCTGTTCAAAGTATTGTATGGGGAATGCGTTTTCCAAAAGTTATTGTATGTGCATGCGTTGGAGCCGGTTTGAGTCTTACAGGTATTTTGATGCAGGCTATGACGAGAAACTCCTTGGCTGATCCGTATATTCTTGGAATTTCTTCAGGGGCATCCACAGGTGCAACGGCAATTCTTCTTATTGGAGGCGCATTCCCTTTGCTTTCCGGCATTTCAGTTGGCGCAGGGGCATTTACAGGAGCAATGATTTCTTCTGTAATCGTTCTGATGCTTGGCGGAGCTTCCGGCAAGTTTAGTCCGGGAAAGCTGGTTTTATCAGGAACTGCTGTTTCGGCCATATTTCATGCCCTTACAAATTTATTGATTTTTCTCAGCCCTGATAAGAGAAAAGTAAATTCGGCATTATTTTGGATGGAGGGTTCATTTGCAAGTGCAGAATGGGAAGATGTACTTCCTGCTGTAGTCACATTTATAGTAATCTTTACCATAGCAATGGCGCTTAATAAAAGTCTGGATACATTATTATTGGGGGATGATATTGCGATTACAGTAGGAGTAAATGTACGAGCAATGAAGTTGATCATAGTGGTTGCTTCGTCTCTTGTTACGGGTATTATGGTTTCTATAAGTGGCTGTATTGGATTCGTAGGTCTGGTTGTACCTCATATTTCCAGAACAATTATAGGAACCTCTCATAAACGTATGATTCCGTTTGCTGTTTTGCTTGGAGGAATTTTTATGGTTCTGGCAGATATGTTTTCTCGGGTGATCGTAGCGCCATCGGAACTTCCGATCGGTGTTGTAACTGCCTTACTTGGGGCGCCGTTTTTTCTGGCAATGTTGAAAAAAAGCAGTTACTCTTTTAATAAATAGGGGGGCAGAAATGAAGAAGATATTAACAACAGAAAATTTATGCTTTTCCGCAGGGGATAAAGAGTTGATTCATAAAATTTCTCTGGAGATACCTAAGGGCAGTTTTGTAGGTTTGATAGGACCTAATGGATGTGGAAAATCTACACTCCTTAAAACAATTTACCGTGTTAATAGAGCAAGTTCCGGGGCGGTATATCTGAATGGAAAAGATATAGACAACTGGGGGAACCGGGAAGTTGCGAAACAGATGGCTGTTGTTACGCAGGAAAATGACATTAATTTTGATTTTACCGTAATGGAAATGATGAAAATGGGGAGATATGCTCATAGAAAAGCTCTTGGGAAATATAATGTCAATGATGAAAAAATCTGCAGAGAAGCTTTGGAAATGGTGGGGATGCAGGAATTTGAGCAGAGAAGTTTTCTTACTTTATCAGGAGGGGAAAAACAAAGGGTATTTATTGCAAGCGCGTTTTCCAGAGAAGCAGAGCTAATTGTTTTAGATGAGCCGACCAATCATTTAGATGTGGGGTATCAATTTCAGATTATGGATCTTATGAAAGAGCAGAAAAATATTACTGTTTTTTCTTCTATTCATGATATGAATATTGCTATGAAATATTGTGATTATATTATTGCGCTGAAAAAAGGAAAGGTGGTATCTGCAGGTACCCCGGAGGAAGTCTTGACCTCGCAGATGCTTAGCAATTTATTCCGTGTCCGGGCTGAAATTCAAAAGCAGAAAACAGGACAGCTGTATATTCGATATTTAGGAGCATTATAAAAGAAATATTCACCTTATAATATCTTTCGCATATCATAACAGGAGAGATCAGATGAATAAGGGGAATAAAATGAAAAGTAAAAAATATAGTGCAGTAACACTGGCAATTCTGTTATCCGTATTTGCGCTGCCTGTGTCTGCTTCTTCAGCAGAAAAGAAGAATGGGGAACCTGTAAAAGTTACATTAAATGAGGTTGCCCATTCTATTTTTTATGCACCGCAGTATGTTGCCGTCGAAGAAGGATATTTTGAAGAAGAAGGTCTTGACCTTACGCTTGTGACTGGTTTTGGTGCGGATAAAGTAATGGCGGCAGTTCTTTCCGGAGATGCAGAAATCGGATTTATGGGAGCGGAAGCTTCTGTATATGCTTTTCAGGAGGGAGCAAATGACCCGGTTGTAAACTTTGCCCAGCTTACTCAAAGAGCCGGGAACTTCCTTGTGGCAAGAGAGGAAATGCCGGATTTTAAGTGGGAGGACTTAAAGGGGAAAGATGTGCTTGGGGGAAGAAAAGGCGGTATGCCGGAAATGGTTTTTGAGTATATATTAAAACGGCAGGGAATAGATCCGGAAAAAGACCTGAAAATTAACCAGAGCATTGATTTTGGCTCTACAGCGGCTGCTTTTTCAGGAGGAATGGGAGATTTCAGCGTAGAATTTGAACCGTCTGCCACAGCTCTTGAAAAAGAAGGCGCAGGATATGTAGTAGCTTCCCTTGGCGTAGACTCCGGCTATGTTCCGTATACGTCTTACTGTGCAAAATCCAGTTATATGAAAGAAAATCCGGAAGTGATGCAGAAGTTTACAAATGCCCTTCAAAAAGGAATGGATTATGTGCAGAATCATACGCCGGAGGAAATCGCAGAGGTGATTGCGCCGCAGTTTTCCGAGACAGATTTGGAAACGATCACTGCCATTGTGAAGCGATACTATGAACAGGATACATGGAAGGAAAATCTTATTTTTGAACAGGAAAGCTTTGAGCTTCTTCAGGATGTTCTGGAAGATGCCGGAGAATTGAATAAAAGGGTAAAATACGAAAGTCTGGTGACAACAGAGTATGCGAAAAAAGCAGAAAAGAAATAGTAGGAGAGGCATACACATTGCTGATTTTTTTAAGCCGTGTTAAAATTAAAATAAAAAAAGAATCTTATTTTTGACAGAAAGAGAAGAGGGAAAATGGATAAACAGAAAGTATATAAGATACGTCCGCATCATGGAATGTGCCTTGCTTATTTTGAAGGAAAAGGATACAGTCAGGGTTTTGTGCGTCATATGGGAGAGGTTTTGTCACTTCTGGAAGAGGGCGCACTGGTGGAAATGACAGTTGCAGGAGACAACATTTGCTCTGCCTGTCCAAACTTAAAAGATGGAGTCTGTGAAACAGCAGATAAGGTAGAAACGTATGACAGGGCAGTCCTTTCTTTCTGTGATTTGAAGGAAAATGAACAACTGAACTTTTCGGAGTTTACGCAGAGAGTACAGAAAAGGATTCTGGAAACAGGAAAAAGGGAGGAAATCTGCGGAAATTGTCAGTGGAATGAAATCTGCAGAAGCAGGAAAAGCAGATGGGAAAATACGAAAACAGAAATTAGGAGGGATTGATATTAAAAGGCGGCGCTTCTTCTATTGAAGGAACGCCGCCTGTATTAATTGCTACAGCAGTTTTTGGTTTTTCAGATAGTATTCGGCTTCTTCTTTATCTTTTTTTGCTACATAAATTTCGAATATATCGCCGGAATTTTGAGGATTGCCGCTCATACTGCGGGGAACACCCCTTTGCATCAGAAAAGAATCAGTATTGTGATTGATAATGTCATATTCGTATTTGATTTTTTTAAGCTCCAGTGCATTCCTTATCTTGTTAAAAATTTCCAGAGAAGTGCCGGTATATATGTTTTCTTTATTTAACCGCATAATGAACCTCCTGTGTGTAAGATATGGATAAAACAAACAAATCTATCAAGTGCATTGGAATCACTCCTTCCGGTATTTTTCTATATTTTATCATATTTAATATGAAAATCAATAAATTAAAAAAGAAAATGACGGACAGAAAAAGTATAACCTTTCCTCTCCCTCTTCTTGAAAATCCATTGGAACTGTACTATACTGAAACATAGAAAAACTGTAGGAAAGAGGAGGAAAATATTATGTTAAATACAAATGTTGCACAACTTTTAAATACACAGATTAACAAAGAATTTTATTCTGCTTATCTGTATCTGGAATTTTCCAATTATTATGAGGAAGAAGGTCTGAAGGGATTCGCAAACTGGTATCGTGTGCAGGCTCAGGAAGAGCGTGACCATGCCATGCTGATGATTCAGTATCTTCAGAATAACGACTGCCGTGTAGTTCTGGATACCATTGAAAGACCGGATGCAGAGCTGAATGATAAAATGGATGCTCTGAAACAGGGATATGAACATGAGCAGTATGTAACAGGACTGATTCATAATATTTACGATGCAGCTTATACGGTGAAAGACTTCCGTACCATGCAGTTTCTCGATTGGTTTGTAAAAGAGCAGGGAGAGGAAGAGACAAAAGCCTCCGATCTGATTAAGAAGATGGAACTTTTTGGCGGAGATGCAAAGAGCCTTTATATGTTGGACAGTGAGCTTGGCGCCCGTGTATATGCAGCGCCTTCGCTTGTATTATAAGGAGGAAACTGCAGAATGAAAATCGGATTTATAGGCTGCGGAAATATGGCGTCTGCCATGATCGGAGGAATTCTGAAAAAAGGAATTTTCACAAAAGAGGAGATCATCGTGTCGAATCTTACGGAGGAAGGCAGCAGACGAAGCAGAGAAAAGCTTGGAGTTGTCACAACAATGGAAAACTGTCAGGTGGCAGAGAGTGCGAAAATTGTTGTTCTTGCAGTAAAACCTCAGTTTTATGAGGAGGTTCTGGGAGAGATAAAAGACGTTCTCACAGAAGAGCATATTCTTGTGGGAATCGCTCCGGGAAAAACACTTTCCTGGCTGGAAGAAAAATGTGGACAGCCTCTTAAAATTGTTCGTCTGATGCCGAATACACCGGCGCAGGTAGGAGAGGGTATGACAGGTGTATGTTTCAACGAGAGAGTGTCTGAGGAAGAGAAAAAGGAAATCTGCGCGATTACAGAGAGTTTTGGATGTACGGAGGTGATTCCGGAACGTCTCATGGAAGGGTTAAGCGCAGTAACGGGCTGTTCCCCGGCATATGTATTTATGTTTCTGGAGGCAATGGCAGATGCGGCGGTACATCAGGGAATGCCAAGAAAACAGGCATACCGCCTTGCGGCACAGGCTGTTCTCGGAAGTGCAAAAATGCTCCTTGAGACAGAAATGCACCCAGGCGAACTGAAGGATATGGTCTGCTCTCCGGCAGGCTCTACCATTGAGGGTGTGCGTATGCTGGAAAAAAATGGATTCCGAAGCGCAGTATTTGAGGCTCTTTGTGCAGCGGCGGAAAAAGGAAAGAAATTATAAGGAATTTATATAATAAAAAACAGACAGTTTTTGATAAGAGTGGTATCAGAAGCTGTCTGTTTTTTATTTGATGATACAAAAATTGAGAGAGATTAGTTAGTGGTTACAGCACCCAGTCTCCTTTACTCAATGTACTGTTGTGATATTTTGAAGAAAAGGTGACATCTTCTCCAAACCATGCAGGAGGAACGTAACTTTTGGCTGTTTCCTCAGAGGAAAATTCCACCTCTGCAAGAAGAAGCCCTTCATATGCTTCGTGGAAAATATCAAGCTCAATAGAAAGTCCGTCTTTTTCCGGAATGACATATCGGTCTTTACAGATAACGATACCGTCCGCTTTTTCCTTCAGGTGGTAATAAGATTCTTCTGTCAGAGGAAGGTTATATTCTTCTCTGGAAAGAAGTCCTTTTGATTTGTAAGTAAGATAATATTCATCATTCTGACGGCGGATGCGCACAACAGGATCTGTGCAGAGATAACCCTGTTCAATATGAAGACAGGGATACTGGGACAGATTTTCAGGAAGCTTCTCTTTTTTTATCAGAAATTTTCTTTCAATCTCCATAAAATCCTCCTTATATATGTTAAAAATGTAAGAACAGTATACCCTTTTTATTGTAAAAAAGAAAGGGAAATGGTATAATAAATCCCGAAAAAAGCGCAGAAAACAGGACTTCATCAGAACAGGAGGTTTTTGAATTGAGCAAAGTATATATTTTTCTGGCAGATGGTTTTGAAGATATAGAAGGTCTGACTGTTGTTGACTTAATGAGAAGAGCAGAAATTGATATAAAAACAGTTTCGATTAAAAATACCAGAGAGGTTACGACTTCACATGGAATCACTCTTTTGACAGACTGTGTTTTTGAAGAAACAGATTTTTCAGATGCAGATATGCTGGTTCTTCCGGGAGGGATGCCGGGAACAAAATATCTGGGCGAATATAAGCCTCTTACAGAACTTTTGAAAAGCTTTTATCATAAAAACGGAAAAGTTGCGGCAATCTGTGCAGCTCCAAGTGTATTTGCAGACCTGGGATTCCTGGAAGGAAGAAAAGCAACATCTTATCCTTCCTTTATGGGAAAATTAAAAGGAGCGGTTCTTACCGAAGAACCGGTGGCAGTAGATGGTAATGTGACAACAAGCAGAGGGCTTGGAACGGCCATAGATTTTGCATTGTCCCTTATCGGACAGCTTAAAGGAATGGAAAAAGCGCAGGAAATCGCAGAATCTATCGTATATTTTTAAAAAAACACTGGTGTTTTGATTTTGCTTGTGCTATACTACTACAATGACTGTATCCTAAGCATAGTAGGATAAAATGCAGAAATTAATTAACCTGATATAAATTAAGGAGGAACATACAAAATGAGTTTACAGGTGGAAAAAATGGAGAAAAACATGGCGAAGCTTACAATCGAAGTTTCCGCTGAAGATTTAGAGAAGGCAATGCAGAGTGCATACCAGAAAGCAAAAGGCAGAATCAGCATTCCTGGATTCCGTAAAGGAAAAGCTCCAAGAAAAATGATCGAGCAGATGTACGGAAAAGGAATTTTCCTTGAGGACGCAGTAAACGCTCTGATTCCGGAGCATTACAGCAAAGCTCTTTCCGAGTGTGAACTGGAAATCGTTTCCCAGCCGCAGATTGATGTAACACAGATGGAGCCGGGAAAAGCGCTTATCTTTACAGCAGAAGTTGCTGTGAAACCGGAAGTTACATTAGGCGAGTACAAGGGTGTGGAAGTTCCGAAGGCAGAAATCGAAGTAACTGAGGAAGAAATTGAAGCTGCTATCAAACGTGAGCAGGAGAAAAACTCCAGAACAATCACTGTAGAAGACCGTGCAGCAGAAGAAGGCGACATCGTGACAATCGACTTTGAAGGATTTGTAGACGGTGAGGCTTTTGAAGGCGGAAAAGGTGAGGCTTATCCTCTGACACTTGGTTCTCATACATTTATTCCTGGATTTGAAGAGCAACTTGTTGGTGCAAAAACAGGTGACCACGTAGAAGTAAACGTGACTTTCCCGGAAGAGTACCAGGCAAAAGAGCTTGCAGGAAAAGCAGCAGTATTCCAGTGTGATGTTAAGAAAATTGAAGCAAAAGAGCTTCCAGAGCTTAACGATGATTTCGCAAAAGATGTTTCTGAATTTGATACACTTGCAGAATACAAAGAAGATGTAAAGAAAAACCTGACAGAGAGCAAAGAAAAAGAAGCTCTTCGCGCAAAAGAAGACGCAGCTATTGAAAAAATCATTGAAAATGCAGAGATGGAAATTCCGGAAGCAATGCTTGATACACAGTGCCGTCAGATGATGGATGATTTTGGAAGAAGAATGCAGTCTCAGGGTCTTTCTATGGAACAGTACTTCCAGTTCACAGGACAGACAGCAGAGAAGATGATGGAAGACATGAAACCACAGGCTCTCAAGAGAATCCAGACAAGACTTGTTCTTGAAAAAATCGTAGAAGTTGAGAACATTCAGCCTACAGAAGAAGAAGTAAACGAAGAAATCTCCAAGATGGCAGCTATGTACAAAATGGAAGCTGACAAGTTAAAAGAACTGGTTGGAGAGCGTGAAATGGAACAGATGAAGAAGGATATGGCTGTACAGAAAGCAGTTACTTTCGTTGCTGAGGCAGCAAAAGAGGCATAATCCTGATTTCAATTGATTTTCACAGAGAAGCAGTAATCACTGCAGGAGGTAATTATGAGTTTTGTACCTTATGTCATTGAGCAGACAAGCAGAGGAGAAAGAAGCTACGATATTTATTCCAGGCTTCTGAATGACAGAATCATTTTCCTTGGGGAAGAAGTAACCGACGTGAGCGCCAGCCTGATTGTAGCACAGCTCCTTTTTCTGGAGGCAGAAGATCCGGGAAAAGATATTCAGCTGTACATCAACAGCCCGGGAGGCTCTGTGACAGCCGGTATGGCAATTTATGATACCATGAAATATATCAAATGTGATGTTTCTACAATCTGCCTTGGTATGGCGGCGAGCATGGGAGCGTTCCTTCTGGCAGGAGGAACAAAGGGCAAGAGATTTGCCCTTCCAAACTCTACGATTATGATTCATCAGCCTTCAGGCGGAGCACAGGGACAGGCTACAGAGATCCAGATTGTGGCAGATCACATTGCAAAAACAAAAAGAACTTTAAATGAGATTCTTGCAGCAAACACCGGACAGCCATATGAGGTTGTAGAACGAGATACAGACCGCGACAACTATATGTCTGCGGAGGAAGCGAAAGCTTACGGTTTAATTGATGGTGTTGTTGTGCACAAATGATAACCCTTGATGACAAAGACTCCTGTAAACCGCAGGAGTCTTATCTTGCTCTATAGGATATAGAAAGGAAAGTAGAAAATTCATGGCAGAAAAGATAAGAGATGGAAAAGTCAGATGTTCCTTTTGCCATAAATCAGAGGATCAGGTAAGGAAGCTGATTGCAGGACCGGACGGCGCTTTTATTTGCGACCAGTGTATTGGAATCTGTGCGGAAATTCTGGAAGAAGAATTTGAAATGTACGGTCAGGAGCCGGATTACACTTCCGGGATCAACCTGATGAAACCGGAAGAAATCCATAAAATTCTTGACGATTATGTAATTGGGCAGGAAGCTGCGAAAAAAGCTCTGTCTGTTTCTGTATATAATCATTATAAACGTGTGACTGCTTCCGGAAACTCAGATGTGGAACTTCAGAAAAGTAATATTCTTATGCTTGGACCTACAGGTTCCGGAAAAACACTCCTTGCACAGACACTTGCAAGACTTTTGAATGTGCCGTTTGCAATTGCGGACGCTACAAGTCTGACGGAAGCCGGATATGTAGGAGAAGATGTGGAGAATATTCTTTTGAAAATCATTCAGGCGGCAGACTGGGATATTGAAAGAGCGCAGTACGGAATTATTTACATTGATGAGATTGATAAAATCACAAGAAAATCAGAAAATGCATCCATTACCCGTGATGTATCAGGTGAGGGGGTTCAGCAGGCTCTCCTGAAAATTCTGGAGGGAACTGTTGCAAGTGTTCCGCCTCAGGGTGGAAGAAAACATCCCCATCAGGAATTTATTCAAATTGACACTACAAATATCCTGTTTATCTGCGGCGGTGCTTTTGATGGACTGGAAAAAATTATCGAGGCGCGCCAGAATACAAAATCCATCGGTTTTGGTGCAGAGGTGGCAGTACAGGAAGAAAGAAATGTAGGAGAAGTGCTGAAGGATGTTATGCCTGAGGACTTTGTAAAATTCGGTCTGATTCCGGAGTTTATCGGACGTGTTCCTGTAGTGGTTTCTCTGGAAGCTCTGGACGAAAAGGCGCTGATCCGTATTTTGCGAGAGCCGAAAAATGCTCTTACAAAACAGTATCATAAATTATTTGAAATGGACGGAGTAGAGCTCGACTTTGAGGACGAGGCTCTTGAGGTTGTGGCAAAGAAATCTCTTGAGAGAAAAACAGGAGCAAGAGGACTTCGCGCCATTATGGAAAATTCTCTGATGGATCTGATGTATACCATTCCGTCAGACGATACGATCCGCAAATGTACAATTACAAAAGAAGTAGTAGAGGGGACCGGAGAGCCGGAGCTTGAGCGTGGAGAGGCACCTCAGCAGATAGAGCAGAAGAAGCCTCGGAGAAATACGCGAGCAAGAAAAGGCGGAAAGCCGGAAACCGCTTAGGAAGGAATGACATAAATGATAAATCCAATTCAGGTACTGCCTGCTATTGCACTTCGGGGAACTGCAATTTTACCGGGGATGATCGTGCATTTTGATGTGAGCCGGGAAAGGTCTGTGAAGGCGATTGAGGCGGCAATGCTGAACGATCAGAAAATTTTCCTTGTGACACAGAAGGATCCGGAGGTGGAGACACCGGAGATTTCCGATTTGTATCATGTGGGAACCATTGCTTATATTAAACAGGTAGTAAAGCTTCCGAAAAATCTTCTTCGTGTTCTTGTGGAAGGAACAGAGAGGGCAGAGCTTTTAAGCTTTTCACAGGAAGCTCCGTTTCTTGAGAGTGAGGTATCTGTTCTTTCAGCGGAAGATGAAGAGGAATATCCTCCGGCAGTCCGTGAGGCAATGTGCCGAAGTCTTCGGGAATTGTTCCAGCAGTTTGCAGGAGAGAGCGGAAAAGTGAGCCGGGAGCTTGTAAATCAGATTTTAAGCATAGAAAATCTGGAAGAGCTTGTGGAACAGATTTCAGTGAATCTTTCTCTTTCTTATCAGAACCGTCAGAAGCTTCTTGAGGCAGTTTCTTTAAGAGACAGATATGAGCTTTTGGGAGCGATTCTCACAAATGAAATTGAAGTAGTGGAAATTGGGAAAGACCTTCAGAAAAAAATAAAAGCCCGGATTGATAAAAATCAGAGAGAATATATTTTAAGAGAACAGCTTAAATTAATCCGTGAGGAGCTTGGAGAAGAAAACACAGTAGACGATGCGGAAGAGTTCAAGAATAAGCTGAAAAAACTGGAAGCATCGAAAGAAGTAAAAGAAAAAATCGGAAAAGAGATAGATCGTTTTAAGAGCATGAGCAGCAATGCGGCAGAGACCACAGTTTTAAGAGGATATATTGAGACGCTTCTCGCGCTTCCCTGGGATAAACGCTCCGCAGATTCTGATGATTTGCAGGAAGCGTGGAAAGTTCTTCAGGAAGGCCATTACGGTTTAAAAGAAGTGAAGGAGCGCATTATGGAGTTTCTTTCTGTGAGAAAACTGACACAGAAGGGAAAAAGTCCGATTCTCTGTCTTGTAGGACCGCCTGGAACAGGAAAAACTTCCATTGCCCGCTCTATTGCAGAGGCGATGAATAAAAAATATGTACGTATTTGTCTTGGCGGTGTGCGTGATGAGGCGGAAATACGCGGTCACAGAAAAACCTATGTAGGTGCTATGCCGGGGCGGATTACAGAGGCATTAAAGCAGGTAGGCGTGAGCAATCCACTTATGCTTCTTGACGAAATTGACAAGACAAGCAGCGATTATAAGGGAGATACTTCTTCCGCTCTTCTGGAGGTACTTGACCCGGAGCAGAACAACCATTTTACAGACCATTATGTAGAGCTTCCTCAGAACCTCTCCGAGGTGCTTTTTGTGGCAACTGCAAACGATGTGCAGGGCATTCCACGCCCTCTTCTTGACAGAATGGAATTAATTGAGATTTCCGGTTATTCTGAAAACGAAAAAGAGCACATTGCAAAGGAGCATTTGATTCCGCGTCAGATGGAGACAAACGGAGTACCGGAAGGATGTCTTACCATTCAGTCGGCTGCGCTTGGAAAAATCATTAACAACTATACAAAAGAAGCGGGTGTTCGAAATCTGGAGAGAAGCATTGGAAGAATCTGCAGGAGAACTGCCCGTGCCATTATGGAAAAAGGAAAGAAGCGCGTTGTAGTGACAACGAAGAATCTGCCCGATTTCCTTGGAAAAGAGCGGTTTAATTACCTTATGGTAAACCCGAAAGATGAAATTGGAATTTCAAGAGGTCTTGCATGGACGCAGGTTGGAGGAGATACACTTCAGATAGAGGTAAACGTTATGCCGGGAAAAGGAGAATTTCTTCTTACAGGCCAGCTTGGAGATGTGATGAAGGAATCCGCTCAGGCAGGTATTACCTACATTCGTTCCATTGCAGATAAATATGAAATTGCGCCGGAATATTTCCAGGAACATGATATTCATATTCATATTCCGGAGGGTGCAGTTCCAAAGGATGGTCCCTCAGCAGGTATTACAATGGCAACCGCTATGCTTTCCGCTATTGTGGAAAAACCGGTGCGGGCTGACCTTGCCATGACAGGAGAAATTACTCTGCGAGGCCGTGTTCTTGCAATCGGAGGCCTGAAAGAAAAGCTTCTTGCTGCAAAATATGCAAAAATAAAAGAAGTTCTTGTTCCGGGAGAAAACCGTCCGGATATAGAGGAGCTGGATAAAGAAATTACAAAGGGACTTATCATTACCTTTGTGGAGACAATGGATGAAGTGCTTGAGAAAGCGCTTGTAAAATAGAGAGGAACAGCCAATGATTATAAAAAATGTATCACTGGATATTGTGTGCGGCATTACAAGTAAGCTTCCGGAAACAAAACGGCCGGAAATTGCTTTTGCAGGAAAATCAAATGTGGGAAAGTCGTCATTGATTAATGCTTTGATGAACAGAAAAGCTCTGGCGCGCACAAGTTCCCAGCCGGGAAAAACACAGACCATCAATTTTTATAATATTAATGAAGCTATGTATCTTGTGGATTTACCCGGATATGGTTATGCAAAGGTTTCCCCTTCCGAAAAGGCAAAATGGGGAAAAATGATTGAGAAATATCTTCATACATCGAAAGATCTGAAGGCTGTTTTTCTTCTTGTGGATATACGTCATGAGCCTTCCGCAAATGACAAACAGATGTATGACTGGATTCTCCATAATGGATATGAGCCGATCATTATTGCCACAAAGCTTGATAAGCTGAAAAGAAGCCAGGTACAGAAGAGTATCAAGGCAGTAAGAGAAGGTCTTAAGCTTCCAAAAGAAGGAATTCTCATTCCTTTTTCTGCTGAGACAAAGCAGGGAAGAGAAGAAATCTGGAATCTGATGGATGAGCTTACCGGTCTTGGAGAAGAAACAGGAAAAGAACAAGAAGCGTAAAGCATATTGCTACGAAGGAGAGCAGGACGACAATGGGAATCATCAAGGCATTGAAGCTGGGATTTGATTATCTGAAATATGATGATAATGGAAATGTAGAAGATACGCAAAGAGCAGTAAATGATGTAAATATGGAGATTGAGGAGGGCGAATTTGTAGCCGTTCTTGGTCATAATGGCTCAGGAAAATCCACGCTGGCGAAGCATTTGAATGCTCTTTTGCTTCCGTCAGAGGGAACTCTCTGGGTGGACGACATGGATACGTCAAAAGAACCGGAACTCTGGAAAATTCGTCAAAAGGCGGGGATGGTTTTTCAGAACCCGGACAATCAGATTATCGGAACCGTTGTGGAAGAGGATGTGGGATTTGGACCTGAAAATATGGGGATTCCTACAGAAAATATATGGAAACGTGTGGATGACAGCCTGAAAAAAGTGGGAATGACTGCATATCGCCATCATTCTCCAAATAAGCTTTCCGGCGGACAGAAACAGCGTGTTGCCATTGCAGGAGTCATGGCGATGCACCCCAGATGTATTGTGCTGGACGAGCCAACTGCCATGCTTGACCCAAACGGAAGAAAAGAAGTTCTTGAGGCAGTTCGGGAGCTGAATAAGCAGGAGAAGGTGACGGTAATTCTGATTACCCATTATATGGAAGAGGTAATTCATGCAGATAAGGTTTACGTGATGGACGGAGGAAATGTAGTGTTGGAGGGAACACCGAAGGAGATTTTTTCTCAGGTAGATACGCTCAAAAAATATCGTCTTGATGTGCCTCAGGTTACCCTTCTTGCACATGAACTGAGAAAATCCGGCGTGTCCATTCCGGAAGGAATACTGACGAAAGAAGAATTGGTGAGTGCCTTATGTCAATAGAGTTAAAAGATGTAACTTATACCTACAGTCCGGGAACTGCTTATGAAATACATGCCCTGAAAAATATTAATCTGTCCATACCGGACGGACAGTTTATTGGGGTTATCGGACATACAGGAAGCGGAAAATCAACTTTGATTCAACATTTAAATGCTTTGATCCAGCCTACTTCCGGTACGATTCTCTATAATGGAGAAGATGTGTGGGAAGAAAAATATGACAGGAGAGTTCTCCGAAGCCAGGTAGGGCTTGTATTTCAGTATCCGGAGCATCAGCTTTTTGAAAGCGACGTGCTTTCTGATGTATGTTTTGGTCCTATGAACCAGGGACTTACAAGAGAAGAGGCAGAAAAAGAGGCAAAAAAAGCGCTGGAACAGGTTGGTTTTAAGGAAAAAAACTACGGAAAGTCTCCCTTTGAGCTTTCCGGCGGGCAGAAAAAGCGTGTTGCCATTGCTGGTGTTCTTGCCATGAATCCGAAAATCCTGATTCTGGATGAGCCTACGGCAGGTCTTGATCCGAAAGGACGGGACGATATTCTGGATCAGATTGCGCTTCTTCATAAAGAAAGAGGAATTACCATTATTCTTGTATCTCACAGTATGGAAGATATTGCAAAGTATGTGGAGCGCCTGATTGTAATGAACGGAGGAGAAGTTGCCTTTGATGATACACCAAAAGCAGTTTTTTCTCATTATAAGGAGCTGGAAAAGATGGGACTTGCCGCTCCGCAGATTACGTATATTATGAATGATTTAAAGAAAAACGGACTGGATGTAGATACAGATGCCACTACAGTGGAGGAGGCGAAAGAGAGCATTTTAAAAGCTCTTAGAAACAGTCATTCTTCACTCTTAAAGGAGGACGGAAGCCATGCTTAGAGATATTACACTGGGACAGTTTTATCCTGCGGATTCGGTTCTCCACAAGCTTGATCCGCGGACAAAATTTCTGGGAACAATGGCATTTATCATTTCCGTGTTTGTGTTCAACACATTTCCGGGATACGCAGTGGCAACGCTGTTTCTTGGCGGATTGATTTTTCTTTCAAAAGTTCCTGTGAAATTTATGTTCAAGGGACTGAAAGCAATTTTTGTGATCCTTCTTATCACAGTTGCGTTTAATATTTTGCTGACTCCCGGAGAAATTCTCTGGCAGTGGGGCTTTTTAAAAGTGACAAAAGAAGGACTTGTCCTGGCAGGAAGGATGGCAATTCGTCTTACTTATCTTGTAATCGGTTCTTCTGTCATGACCCTTACCACAACGCCGAATCAGCTGACAGACGGATTGGAGAGACTTCTTCGTCCTTTAAATAAAATCCATGTTCCTGTGCACGAGATTTCCATGATGATGTCTATTGCTCTTCGTTTTATCCCGATCCTTCTTGAGGAGACAGATAAGATTATGAAGGCGCAGATTGCACGTGGAGCAGATTTTGAAAACGGAAATATTATACAGAAGGCGAAAAATATGGTCCCGCTTCTTGTACCCCTGTTTATTTCTGCTTTTCGCCGGGCAAATGACCTTGCAATGGCAATGGAGGCAAGATGTTATCATGGAGGAGACGACAGAACCCAGATGAAGCCCCTTAATTATGAGAAGAGAGATTACGTGGCATATGCAGTTGTAATTGTATATCTTGGAGTTGCGGCTGCATTCAGAATTATTGGAATATAAGAGGTTGATATGAAGCGAGTAGGACTTGTAGTGGCATATGACGGAACAAATTACTGCGGCTGGCAGACACAGCCAAATGGAATTACCGTGCAGGGTGTTTTAAATGACGCCCTCTCAGAACTTCTGGGAGAAAAAATCGAGACGATTGGTGCAAGCCGCACAGATGCAGGTGTTCACGCCCTCGGGAATGTAGCGGTATTTGACACGGAGACAAGGATTCCGGGGGAGAAGATTTCCTATGCCCTGAATCAGCGCCTTCCGGAAGATATTCGCATTCAGCTTTCCGAGGAAGTGGAGTCGGATTTCCATCCTCGCTACTGTGATAGTGAGAAAACGTATGAATACCGGATTTTAAACAGAAAATTTCCTGTTCCAACAGAGCGCCTTTATACATATTTTTACCATTATAAGCTGGACGTAGAGAAAATGCGAGAGGCAACTTCCTACTTGATCGGAACTCACGATTTTGCCAGCTTCTGCGGTGCAAAAGCGCAGGTAAAAACCACAGTGCGCACAATCACCTCAATGGATGTGTGGCGTGACGGGGATATTGTGACAATCCGCGTCACAGGCACAGGCTTTCTTTATAACATGGTTCGCATTCTTTCCGGAACTCTCATTGAAGTGGGAAATGGACAGTATCCGCCTGAGCGGGTCAAAGAGATTTTGGAAGCCTGCGACAGAGAAAAAGCGGGTCCCACAGCTCCGGCGCAGGGGCTTACCCTTATGGGGATTGAGTTTTTTGACTGAGAAATAAATAAGAGATGAAAAAACACTGACATTGCGGGGGATACCCCGGGGTGTCAGTGTTTTTTTTCGTTTCAGGCAGAAATCAGGATTTTTAATGGGGACATTTAGAGTAAAAATTATCGCTAACCAGTGTTTTGCTGGCTATATAGCCGCATTTTGTACAGCGCTTTGTTTGGATTTTCTGGTAATTGCAGCTCTTATCCGTGTGAAGAAGATGTTGGTAGGAATATCCTGTTTTATACGTATGTCGGCAGGTGGCATAAGCCTCCGGGTCAGAAGAAAAATAATAGATTTCCCCGTCATCAGCGATGAAATAATCGTTTCCTTTGTCGAAAAAGACGGACTCTTCCGGAAGGTTTAAACAATCGTATTCTTCCGGAAACTCTGCGCCGTCCGGAACAAAAATTTCGATAACGTCATCAGGACAGGAATCCGGGGAGGTATATAAACTGCCGGCATTGAAAGTTGGCTGATCATACGCCATGATGGGGACGGCTCCGGCAAGCAATGAACACGTTGTCAGGAGAATGGAAAAAACAGATTTTGATGTTTTACCATGTTTGATCATAAGTATGCGCTCCTTTGTAATATGAAATCTAAGGCTCTGAAAAGAGGAATATCCTGGAAGACAGATGTTTTCCTCTGAGGAGGGGAGCGGGAGATCAAGAAGGAGATTTACGTAACGGTTCCGTTCTTCCGCATTGCTGTTTTTCAGTACGTGTTTATCGCAGAGAAGTTCCAGTGTTTTTTCCAGACTTTTGTAAAAGCAGAAAGTAAGAGGACAGTACCAGTGAACTGCAAAAGCCAGAAAGCCGGTCATTTTAATAAAGTTATGAAGATATTGAAAATGACAGGTTTCGTGTTTTAAAATATGAGGCAGTTGTTCAGGATTTGTGTCTGCGGGCAGAAATATAACAGGTCTTAAAAATCCGATTAAAAAAGGAGACGAGCATAAGGGGCTTACACGAACAGAAATTTTATTCCCGTATTTCAGACAGTCGGGAGATATTTTCTGGGAATTGTGAATGAACTGCCGCCTGATTTTTGAAAATTTTATAAGCTGCCATGCAAAAAGCACAACAAGAAATAAGAGCCATATTCCGGCAAGAATAAGAACAAGCCGGGAATAGACCGGAAAATGTAAATGCCCCGCCTCATCTTTATAGAAAGTTTTCATCTGTGTAAACACCAGCGCTTTCGGTTCAGTAACAGAGGGAAACAGATGCTGTATGGTTTTGCTGTCATATATGCAGCTTTTAAGAAAGTTGTGAAGAAGGGGGAGGGGAAGCAAATAAAATGCAGCGGAAACAAGCAGCATAAAAAGTCTCTGTCCCGGTTTAAAACGGTATCGAAAAATGAGACAGAGAAGTGCATAGCATATGTATACAATGCTTCCCATAGCGCACATACAAAAGAGAAGATTATTTATCATCGTACAGATTCCTCAACATTTTTTTCTCTTTCTCAGATAAATCGTGATTTCCTGTCAAAGTGCAGATAAAGGCTTTCAGAGAACCACGGAAGCTTTTGTTCAGAAAATCCTGCGTCCATTTTTGGGCAAAAGCTTCTTCGGAGGAGGAAGGCATATACATTAATTTGTGACCGTGTTTCGGAGCGATCAGCGCTCCTTTTTTAACAATTCTCTGCAGGTATGTTTTGACGGTTCCGATGGAGATTTCGAAACCTGCGTCCCACAGCAAATCTGCAATTTCAGCCAGAGTCATTTCTTTGTTCTCTTTCCAGAGGATAGACATAATCTCATACTCCTGGCTTGATAAATTATATTTTGCTTCCATATTTACTCCTTTCATAATAATAGATACATATATGTATCTTATTATACATCAAAAATAATAAAAATCAAGACTTGTTTTGAAAAAGTAAATTGGATATTATCGCAATATAAAGATACACGCGTGAATCTGAAAGACTAGGAGGTAAAAAGATATAATGAAAAAAAAGATTAAGAAACTGGTAGCTATTGTTACAATCGCAGGTGTATTGGCGGCAACGCCGATTGCGACATCAGCAGATAGAGTTTGGTTTACTTTGACATTACATCACGGAGGCAGTGTAGGAGAACCTGACGATGCAAAGTCGAAAAGAATCCAAAAGAATACAGATGGAGATGCAAAATTTTATATTACACAAGAATCTTTTAATAATCATGGCAATTCTAAAGGGTGTATTAAGGCATATTCTCAAAAAACAGAGGCAGGAACAACTTCTCAAACTTATATACCATTGAGAGCAGGAAGAAATGGAATACATGCAAGTGCGAAATATGGTTGGTCATCTGTGCCAGGTGGAATTTATTATAATATTATCAGCTATTTTGGAGGAGGAAGTATTAACAACGCAACAGGTTGGTATACTCCGTAATTATAAATAAAATATAGAACACCGGAGCTGATTTCAGCTCCGGTGTAAAGGTGCAAATTATGAAAAAGACGATAATATTTTGTATGATTGGTTTATGCGTATTCTGTGGCTGTGGAGGAAAGACGGAAACAAAAACAGGAAAACAACTCGCAGTAAATGCAAAAGAACAGGAAAAATCCGAGGCAGAGGAGACGGTTTACAAATACAGTTTCCCGGAAGAATATAAAAAAGCAGGAGAAAAAATTGAATTTGATACAGAGATTGTAGTGGATAGTTCAGAAGACGTTTTTTACAAAGGAAAAGCGGAACTGGAGGCTTTAGATGGAGAAAAGCTGAAAGATTATTTATACGGGACAGATTTTGATGAACGGGTATTCGAAGAAAAAGGAACAGATCATGTTGGAAATGAGATCAATACAGTCATATGGCAGTCAGAAGAAAAGGGAACTTTACAGTATATAAAGTCGTTAGGAAGCACATATATAAGTCCTCTGTTTGAACATATCAGCCAGGCTTTTCATCTTCCGGATAAACAATATGAAGAGTCCTGGGCTTCGACTACAGAGGAGTTCGACAGATTTTCCAGAGAAGAGGCTTATGAAAAAATCAGAAGTGTTCTGGAAGACTGTGGGATTACGGTACCGGAAGAATATATTTGCTACACTCTGCCTTATGAAGAGATGGCAGAACGTGAGTATGCAGAGGATATGTATGGAAACGAAGACATAGAGGCAGAAAAAACAGACTGGGACGAAAACGATGACGCATATTTTTTTGTATTTCAAAGCCGGTACTGTGGTCTTCCAACGTATCATCCGTATGTTTACACAATGGAAAAAGATATACTGGAAAACAGACCGCTTCAGGCAGTTATATCCCGGGAGGGGATTGAGTACCTGTCTGTAGAGAGAGTTTTTCAGTATCAGCAGGAAAAAGAAAGCGTGGAGCTTCTTCCATTTGAAAAGATTGCAGAGGTTCTGGAAAAGCAGTTCACAAGAATTATGGGGGAAGAGACGTATAAAGTGAAAAGGGCAGAATTAAAGGCTATGGAAAATCTTGCAGGCAAAAAAGAGTATGAAATGGTTCCTGTGTGGATTATTGATATGGAAATCAATGATAATGGGGATATAAGGAATTTTCAGAAATTTTTTGATGCTGCGACAGCGAAGGAGTATATTTTCCAATGAAGAAATATTTAAGTGCAGATTTTGAGAGAATGCTGGGACTGCGTTTTGTGCTGTGCGTGGCGGGAGTTTTTCTTGTTTTTATGACAAGCACATACACAAACAGAGACCTTGTTAATATAACGGCTTTAAATGCAGTTGACAATGGTCTGTATGGAATGTCGGGGTTGTTCAGTATGGTAATCTGTGCTGCAGCCTACAGCGGCAGTTTATGTGAGGACATAGAAAACAGGTATTTTTTTGCAGAATGTTTTTATGGAAAATGGAAAAATTTTGCAAGAAGCAGAACGCTTACAGTTTTTCTTTCTTCGCTTTTTATAATGGCGCTTGGTGTACTGTGTTATGGATTTTATGTAAGTGTGGCAGGAGGCGGCTGGTTTTCAACAGATGATACCATGTATCAGATTTTGCAGGAGAGGCAGGGATGGTATTTTTGTCTTTTAAAGAAAGCGCCGCCATTGTTTTTCCTGACAACAGGTTTGTGGTATGGAATGCTTTCAGGGCTTATGTCTGTGCTGGCATTATTATTTTCTCTTTACTGTGCCAATAAAATGCTGATCTTATCAGTGCCTTTTATGAGCATGTATTTTTTATTGAACTTGTCTCTGATTTGTGATCTGTGGAATGGAAAATTAAATGTGTGGCTTATTTTTCAACCATTTTTTCATGATTTTTCTACAGATAAAGAAGCGATTCTTTATGTTATATGTTTTACCGCAGTTGTGGGATATATACTCTACAGAATGATATTAAAGAGGGTGGAACGGAGGCTTTTTCATGGAAAATAAGGTAAGAATGGATATTGGCAGATGGGCGCTTCGTCGGTATTTCAGCAGAAAAACAGGAGATGTTCTGATTTTTTTCTTCTTCATGTGTGTGACATTTTTGCTTCCTGTACGGGCGGTATGTGCGGAATATCAATATCCGGCATGCCCGTATTTTATGCCCCATCTCTTTTCCTATTTATATTTTGAAACAGGATTTTTTGCCGCTGTTATTTACTTCTTTTCTGATATTCCGTTTATGAATGAATGGGAAGCGAACCGTGTTATGAAGCTTGGAAGAAAACGGTGGGCATTGGTACATATAGGAGAAATTATCATAAGCGGTTATCTTCTGATGCTCAGTTTTTTTGTTTTGACATTTCTTCCTCTTGTAGGAGTTATGGAAATAGAAAATGACTGGGGAAATTTATTGTATACCCTCAGCGCAAAAGGAGATTTCAGACTCTGCTTTGATGTTTCTTATAAAATTTTACAGCAGTATACGCCTGTTTCAGCCATGATTTTTTGTTTGATTCTGGGCGGGGCTGTTATTAGTTTGATCGGACTTTTAATGTTTATGATAAGCCTTTTACTGAGCAGGACTGCGGCGATCATTATGGCAACTGTAGTAACCGGGCTTCCGATATTTGCCGAAAATCTGGCAAATATGAATAATCAGTCATGGCTTTGGTACATTTCTCCGGTAAGCTGGCTTCGTCTTGATTATATAGAGTGGGATTTTGGAAGAGGGCTTCCGGATATGCAGTATATAGCCCTGGCGCTTGTGGGAATGACTCTGGTCTGCAGCGCGATCATTGTAATAAAAGCGGTACATGTTAATTTTCAATGGAATAGTGAGGAAGTATGAAAACAACATTAAATATTCAACATCTGGGAAAAAGCTTTGGAGATCAGACTGTTTTGAAAGACATAAACCTGTCTTTGGAAGCAGGAAAAATATATGGTATCGAAGGATATAATGGTTCTGGAAAATCTGTACTTTTTAAATGTATATGCGGATTGATGATTCCGGATAAAGGGGCTGTTTTTTTAAACGGAAAAGAGAGAAAAGCAGGGGAAATGCTTTCAGATACAGGATTTATTATTGAAAAACCTGCCTGCCTTAAAAAGGAAAGCGGGTATAAAAATTTAAAGCTTCTGTACATGATAAATCACAGACCGGATAAGGAATACTTATTTGATATTATGAGAAAAGTAGGACTTGATCCGGATTCGAAAAAACCTGTAGATAAGTATTCTCTGGGAATGAAGCAAAGATTGGGAATTGCCCAGGCGATCATGGGAAATCCGTCCATTCTTATATTGGACGAACCAATGAACGGACTGGATAAACAGGGGGTGGAAGATATGCGGAATCTTTTCTTTGAAATGAAGAAACAGGGCAAATTGATTCTCCTTGCAAGTCACAACAAATATGATATGGAAATGTTGTGCGATGAACGATTTGAAATAGAAAAAGGAGAGTTGAAGAAAATTTGAATAGCTAAGAAAGTTAAAATTAGGAAAGTGTCAAAAAGTCTGTGATTTTTAAATTAGAAAGAGAATAGAAAGAGAGCTGCGGCATGAGCTGTTTTGAGTGCGGCGGCTTTTTCGATTCCTTTAAAATATTAGAAGTGTTCGAAAATAAAAACTTCGGATTTTGGAAAATCTATGGGACATTTTCTGTATTTTTTCTGTCTAATAATCAGAAGAATACAAAAATAAGGAGCAGTGACACAATGAAAAAGAAAGGAAGGCACAGCCTATGGAGGAGTTGATAAAAAAGGCGCGGCAGCATGATGCAGACGCGTTTACAGAGCTTATGATGTCCCAGATGCAGACCATGTACAAGACGGCAAGAGCGATTCTTAGTAATGAGGAGGATGCGGCAGACGCCATTTCCGATACCATTCTCGCCTGTTGGGAAAAACTGGGACAGCTTCGGGAAAATAAATATTTCCGCACCTGGATGACAAAAATTCTTGTGAATAAATGCAAGGATATTATCAGGAAAAAGCAGAATCTTTTATTTACAGATGAGATGCCGGACATTCCGTCAAAAGATTACGGATATGAAAATATGGAATGGAAGCAGACATTAAGCGAGCTGGACGAGAGATACCGGACGATTCTGATTCTCTACTATGTGGAAGGATTTAAAACATCGGAAATTTCAGAGATTATGGAGCTTCCGGAATCTACGGTGCGTACCAGACTTTCAAGAGGTCGGGAAAAAATGGCGCAGAGATATGGAAATATGGAAAGAAAGGGGGAAGCATTATGAAAAAACCGGAGGATATGTTTGAAATTTTAAAAAAAGATGTAGAAATTCCGGACATAGTCATGAAAAAAGCAGAAGGAGCGTTTGAAAAAATTCAAGCGGAAGCAAAAATTCAGGAGAAAGCAAAAATAACACCGCTTTCCCCAAAGAAAACAAGAAAAAAGATTCCGGCAAAGAGAATGTTTCTTGTGGCAGCAGCCGTTATGCTTGGCGCAGGGGGAGTGACTGCAGGCGCAGCAGCTTATATGTGCTGGAGTAAAACAGCCTCAGAGGGAATGCAGGCTTCCGAAGAAATGCAGAAAAAAATGGAGGAGACAAAGCTTACAGTTCCGGTAAATAAATCGGATACGCAAAATGGAGTGACTGTAACAGTTGCCCAGACGATAGTGGACAGTTATTATGCGCATATTATTTTTAAGGTAGAAGGATATGATGCAGGGGAAGGGAAGCAGCCGTTTTTCGAGACAGAGACAATCGTTGTGGACGGATATAATCCCTATGAAGAGGAATATGATGAGAAGCGAAATTTCAGTTCAGGCGGAAGCTGGTACAATGGGGTAATTACGGGAGAGGATGGAGAGCTTATAAGAATTTCGGACGGAAAACCTTTGAAGGAAATTGAAGAGAAGTGGGACGGGTATAAACTAGAGGACGGAAGCTACGAATACTGTATGACTCTTACCCACACAGCAGATAAAGATTATTTTATGGGAAAGCCAATACACGTAGAACTTCACAATCTGGGGACAGTGGAGAAGGCGGACTTTACAAACGCAATAGACGCTGCATGGAGTTTTGACTGGGTGCTGGACGGAAGCTCGGAGAAAAAAGAATACGATTTGAATGCCCCTATCGGAGATACGGGGGTAACGGTAAAACATGTGGAGATTTCCCCCATATCTTTGAATGTGACATATGATTTTCCGAAAAAGATTTATAATAAAATGGATAACTCCTCAGGCATGCTGTTCTTTCCTGACGGAGTGCGTCTAAAAGACGGAACAGAGCTGAAAGGCATTTATCTGGGACCGGGAACAGAAGGCTATATTTCCCAAAACGAGTATTTTATAGCCTTCCCTGTTGACCGGATTCTTGATACAGATGAGATAGATGCCCTTCTTGTCCGAAAAGGTGTGGAAAGCAGAGACAGATATACGATTCCGCTGGAATCATAATTTATACTTCCTTTGTTTTCTGAGCGGAGAAAAATACAATAATCATACCGACAAAGGCAGAGGCTGTGCCGAATGCAAGCATTGTCTTTACACCGAAACCGTCAATAAGCGCACCTCCGATTAAAGAGCCGAGGACGCTTCCGAAGGTATAAGTCATGGTAATATATGCCTGTCCTTTGATGGCGTCTTCTTTTTCCATAATGGCATTTACATAGTAAACAGAGGATACAGTAATAAGCGCCCATCCAAACATCTGGAAAATCTGTACTGCATAAAAAACAGGAATAGATGGGGCAAGCAAAGTGCCAAGTATTTTTAACATAAAGAAAATACCGGAAATCCGAAACCAGATGTCGCAGCGTACTTTTTTCAGCATTTTAGAAAAAAGAAACATGGTAGGAAGCTCAAGTATGGCAGCCAGAGCCATAGAAAAGCCCATTTCAGAGCTTCCGCCGCCTATATTTTCCACTATCTGAAAGGTAAAGCTGTTTAACAGAATATGGCTGACATAAATAAGCCAGCAGCCAATGAGCGTCACTGCAAACCGGGGATATTTTTTGAAAAAAATAAATGGATTTCCCGTTTTTTCGTGGTTAGCGGAAGGTTCAGTGTGCGTTCCTTTTTGGAAAGAAAAGCGCAGGGTAAAGAAAAAAACAGCGGCAAAGGTTACAATCATGGAAATGGGAATCGCTCCGGCTCCTGATTTTGCTACAATTAATCCGAGAAAATAAGCTGCGACAGCATAGGCTATAGAACCGATTCCTCTTGATATTCCGAAGTTCAGTTTTTTTCCCTGGTTTACAACCTCCATTCCCAGAGAATTAATAAGGGGCTGTAAAAGCTGTAAAAGTGTGATACATCCTCCGTAAAAAAGCCCGTTAAAAAATACAGAACGCCGGTACAAAAGAAAAAGAGCCAAAGACAGGAGGAGAAGCAAAGATGCCAGAAAAAGAATGATCTTTTTCAGGGACGGGCTCTTTGGTTTGTCTGCATATCCGGCAAACATGGGCTGTAAAATTGCAGAAATGATTCCGGCAATGGCAATGATGATACCGATTTCTGTGTTTGTAAAACCCACATCCAGAAGATAAAGGCTTGTAAAGCCCATGACTGCGGAAAAGCTCATCCAGTAAAAGCTTTGGATACAGGCATATCCGGCAGTGAAGTCAGAAGTTTGCTTTTGTCTGTTCATGATAAAATTCCTTCCATAATAAATAGTAGTGATAAATGATAAGTAAAGAATACATTACAATGAGAGGTTTGTCCATGAAGAATATGGAAAAGAAATGAAAAAAAAGGTAGAAAAACAGTTGACATAGAGGAGGCTCTGTAATATAATTAATCAATGTGACGTAGTGCGAATATACTTAAGCCAATAGCCCCGGCGAAAGTATTTATCAGCGGTTTCGGACATTTCCGCGATTTCCTGCACATCGTTTTCACAAAATTTATTTGGCGGAAATACCGCGTTAAAAAAACTATCGTTGATAAATAACAGGAGGTAAAACCATGCAGACTTATATGGCTAATCCAGATAAAATCGAAAGAAAATGGTATGTAGTTGACGCTGAAGGCTGTACTCTGGGCCGTCTGGCTTCCGGTATCGCAAGCGTTTTAAGAGGTAAAAATAAACCACAGTTTACACCACACGTAGATACAGGTGATTATGTAATCGTAATCAATGCTGATAAAATTAAAGTTACTGGTAAAAAAATGGACCAGAAAATCTACTACAATCACTCTGATTATGTAGGCGGAATGAAAGAGACTACATTAAAAGAAATGTTAGCAAAGAAACCGGAAAAGGTTATTGAGCTTGCAGTTAAAGGTATGCTTCCAAAAGGACCTTTAGGAAGAGCAATGAACAAGAAACTTTTCGTATATGCAGGATCTGAACACAAACATGAAGCTCAGAAACCTGAAGTTTTAACATTTTAATGAGGAGGTAGAAAACATTGGCTAGCGCAAAATTCTACGGAACAGGAAGAAGAAAAAAATCAATCGCGAGAGTTTACCTTGTACCTGGAACAGGTAAAATCACTATCAATAAAAGAGACATTGACGAATATTTCGGATTAGATACACTGAAAGTTATCGTTCGTCAGCCGCTCGTTGCAACAGAGACAGAAGGCAAATTTGATGTTCTTGTAAACGTTCATGGCGGCGGTTACACAGGACAGGCTGGTGCTATCAGACATGGTGTAGCAAGAGCCCTTCTTCAGGCAGACAACGATTACAGACCAGTTCTTAAAGCTGCTGGATTCTTAACACGTGACCCACGTATGAAAGAGCGTAAGAAATACGGTCTCAAAGCTGCTCGTAGAGCACCACAGTTCTCTAAACGATAATCATACGTTTCGGGACGTACAATTTCAAAAAGATTTTACAAACCTCTCAGGGAATGTTCCTTGGGAGGTTTTTTAATATGTATTTTAGCCAGAAATAATGGTATAATCTATATAGATTTATATTTTTGTTATTGAAGCCGATTTTCATGTTCTCGGGAAAATCGACAAATGAGAGATATGAATTTGTGTCACCAGTGGTGACACAAATTTACGAAAGGAGAGAAGCAAATGAGAGACGAACTTCTTTTGTCTGGAAAGTTGATAGAAATTATAGAAACTTCAAGAAATAATGCCTTGAGAAAAGTAAATGAAGAACTTATTCATATGTATTGGTTAGTAGGAGAGTATTTAAGTGCTGAATCAAAGAACGCAGCCTTTGGTGATAAGTATATAGATGCGATATCTAAAGAAATCCAAGAAATGTTTCCGGGAATTAGAGGATTTAATCGTCGAGGTTTATATAGAATGAAACAGTTCTATGAACTTTATCAAGATAATGCAATTGTGTCGCCACTATTGACACAATTAAGTTGGTCAAATCATTTGCTGATTATGTCTGGATGTAAATCAGATGTTGAACGAGAATTTTATATGAGATTATGCATCAGAGAGGGTTATTCCAAAAGAGAATTGGAACGCCAGATCAATAGCGGATATTATGAGAGATATATGCTTTCAAAAGAAAAACTTTTACCAGAGCCGATAAAAGGATTGAAAGATAATCCGTTTTTAGATTCGTATATCATAGAATTTCTTGATTTGCCAAAGAATTTTAAAGAGTCAGATTTGAGAAAAGGTCTGATTCAGAATATGAAAGATTTTATTCTTGAGGTAGGCAAGGATTTTACGTTTATTGATGAAGAATATAGAGTACAAGTAGGCGGAGAAGATTTTCGGATTGATTTACTGTTTTTTCATAGGGGGTTGCAATGTTTGGTAGCTTTTGAGTTGAAAATTGGAAAGTTTAAGCCGGAATATATTTCCAAAATGGATTTCTATTTGGAGGCATTAGATCGTCAAAAGAAAAAAGAGAATGAAAATCCAAGTGTAGGAATGATTCTTTGTGCATCTAAGGATGATGAGGTTGTAGAGTATGCCATGAGCAGAACCATGTCTCCGATGATGGTTGCTGAATATAAGTTGCAATTACCGGATAAAACTGTATTGCAGAAAAAATTGCAGGAATTAATCAATATGCCTTTGTTGGAGGAATAAATATAATTCTGTCTATAAAGTGTGGTGAGGAGTAATGAGAAGCCTTGCGTTTGTAACGTGTTTGCAACACCACATTCCAAGAATCCAGTAAAATCAAGCCTTCCAAGTTACCTAAACGATAATCATACGTTTCGGGACATACAATTTCAAAAAGATTTTACAACTCCTCAGGACTTCGGTTTTGGGGAGTTTTTTTGTGTTTTTTAGGCTCTCATTTATGAATGGATTTTCTATATCTTTTACCCTGCGCATTTGTTGATTTTGGGATTGCTGCGTCTTGTTCTTTTGGGATAATCGGTGCAGGGAGATAAAACATTTTATACAACAGAAACTCCCGGGTAAATACCCGGGAGTTTCTGCTGTATACGGATAAAATATATCGATTTTATTCTTTAAAAATGCAATAAATTAATTAAAATAATCCATGATAATCCATAATAGGAAATAACGGCAACTAAGTCATTGACTGTTGTGATAAGGGGACCGGATGCAACAGCGGGATCTACTCCGATTTTCTGGAAGAAAATGGGAATGACTGTTCCTGATAAAGAAGAAATCAACATGGCAAGCACCATGGCGATTCCAAGACATCCGGAAACGGAAAATGCAAAAAGAAGTTCGTTGCCTTTGATATATAAATAGAAACCAATTGCCATAAAGGAAAGGATTCCAAGAATCACTCCGTTGGTAAGACCTACACGGCATTCCTTGAAGATCAAAGAGACTTTTTGTTTTCCGGAAATTTGTTTGTCCATTAAGACACGAATGGCAACAGCAAGAGACTGTGTACCTACATTTCCTGCCATATCCAGAATTAAAGACTGGAAGCACATAATCACCGGCAGCTGGGCAACGATTGATTCAAACAGCCCGACCGTTGCAGAAACACCGAGTCCCATAAGAAGCAGAATAAAAAGCCAGGGAAGTCGTTTTTTTACGCTGCGAAAGATTGGCTCTTCCAAATCTTCCTCAGCGGAAAGACCTGCTAATTTTGCATAATCATCGTTCAGCTCATCCCCTACAACTTCTACAAGATCATGGGCAGTAATAACCCCGATCAGCTTATTCTCATTATCAAGAACAGGAATGGAATCCTCAGAGTAATCAATCAGCTGTGGAATACAGTCCTCAATGGTGGTTCTTGCATAAATATATGGATAAGAACAAGTCATAATAGAAGTCAGGTCTGTTCCGTCTCTTGCAATGATAAGATCTTTTAAATCAATTGCTCCGTAAAAAGTGTTATTTTTGTCTACCACATAAATGGTACTGATATTGTCGTTTTCAGCAGCCTGCTTTACTAATTCAGACATGGCTTCCTTAATGGAATATTGATCCGATACGACAACATAGTTTGTTGACATGACACTTCCGATTTCGTCTTCATCAAAAGAGCTTAAAAGTTTTACTTCTGATTGAACTTCAGGGTCAAGAAGATCGATGATGGTTTCCCGTTCTCCTTTTCCCAGATGGCGAAGTACATCTACCACATCGGAAGTTTCCATTCTGGAAAAAACATCTACTTTTTTTCGAAGGCTTAATTCCCCGACGTAATCGGAAATATGATCAGAGTATTCTAATATGTCTGCCAAAGTTTCAGAATCTAAAATTTGATAAAGTTTCATCCTCTCACTTTCAGTTAAAAAACTTAAAGTGGAGGCAATGTCATTTTCATGATATGAAGATAGTTTTTCCTGCATTCGCTTGGGAGTTAGATTGCTGCGTATTAATTCTACGATTTCCAGGCTGTAATCAGCAGATGTGGTGTTGACACCTGTATTTGTTGTCATTGTATTGTCCTCCTTTATTTATGATTCGGACAATGGTATTCAAAATTTATAAACAAAGATAAAGTCGGACCAAAGACAGTCTGACTTCGTTTTCATAATGCGATTTTTGAATTCCAATATCCCTACTTCGACTGTCACTACTGTCCATAATCTCACCTCTTTTATAAATAATTTTTTTCAATGACTTATGTATTATAAAACATTTTTTCAGGAAGCGCAACCTTTCTGTTATGGAGGAATAAACCAGGCAGAGCATTGCTGAACCAGGCAATATAAAAAACCATCTTGACATTTCCGTGATTTTGCTCTAATATTAATTTAAATAGAAATAGAGAATAAATTCGTTGATGGGAATAAGTAGTATATTGTGAAATTCACAGAGAGACAGCGGCTGGTGGAAGCTGTTAAGGAAGCAATAGGATGAAATCATCCCGAAGAAGTAAGCTGAAATGAAGTAGGTGCACCGGAGTCAAGCCACGTTATAGGCGAAGCGCATTTATAGATGCGAAGTGAGTCTGATGAAAATCAGAGAAATAAGGTGGTACCACGGCAGAGTCGTCCTTTACAGGATGGCTCTTTTTTTATGCTATAGAAAATTATTTCGTAATGTTTCATAGCATAAAAAATGCTGCGTGTCTGTACGCGCATACAGCACACAGAAAAAAGGGAGGAATTAAAAATGAAATTAGGAAAGAAAAAAATGGTTCTTGTAAGCTTTATGCTGTTTTCACTGTTTTTTGGGGCGGGCAATCTGATATTTCCACCGTTCCTCGGACAGAATGCAGGGGATAAGATGCCCTTTGCGATTGCAAGCTTTTTGATTACTGCAGTGGCGCTTCCTGTATTGGGTGTTATTGTAGTAGCACGTTTTGATGGACTTGACAGACTGGCAAAAAAGGTAGATGCACGTTTTGCTGTTATTTTTACGATTTTGATTTACGTTTCCATTGGACCGGGACTGGGAATTCCCCGTGCGGCATCTGTTCCTTTTGAGATGGCAGTGGCACCATATCTTCCGGAGAATGTATCATTGAAACTCTGTATGGTATTATATTCGCTTGTATTTTTCCTGATTGCAGGATGGCTTGCGTTAACACCGAACAAGCTGGTGGAAAGAATCGGAAAATTCTTAACACCAAGTCTTTTGATTTTACTCGTATTCTTATTTGTGAATTTTCTGTTCCGGGGAACAGCAGATGTAACATCTGCGCAGGAGGCATATGCGGCCGCTCCGGCTGTGAAAGGATTCCTGGAAGGATACCAGACTATGGATACGATTGCAGCTTTGAATTTCGGACTTGTAATTGCTGTCACAATCCGTTCCCTTGGTGTGGAAAATAAAAAAAGTGTTATGAGTTATACGGTAAAGGCAGGTATTGTGGCTGGAAGTATTTTGTCAGCAGTGTATCTGATGCTTGCCTACATGGGAATGAAAAGCTCCGGTGTTTATGAAATTCAGGAAAACGGAGCATGGACGCTTCGCTGTATTGTACAGCAGCTTTTTGGAAATCCGGGAGCCATCCTTCTGGCGGCAATCTTTACGCTTGCATGTCTCACTACATGCGTAGGATTGATCACATCCATCTCGCAGTTTTTCTCAAAGCTTACAAGTAAATTATCGTACAAGCAGTGGGTATATTTAATCTCCGGATTTTCTTTCCTTGTATGTAATCAGGGATTAAATACGATTCTTGGAATTTCTGTACCGGTTTTGGACGCTATTTATCCGATGTCCATTGTACTGATTATTCTGGGACTCTGTGATTCCTGGATTGGTTCCAATCGCTACATATATCCTTGTACAGTAGGAGCGGTAGGCTGTATCAGTATTCTGTATGTTCTTGACCAGGCTAAAGTACCTCTTGGTGCAATCGGCGCTGCATGTCACAAGCTTCCTCTTTATTCTATGGGCCTGGGCTGGGCAGCAGTAGGAATTGCAGCAGTGGCAGTAAGCTTTGTTCTGGAAACTGTTACAAAAAATATAAAAGCAAATGCAGGAGAGTTGGCAGAGTAAAGAATCTCCTGGTCTTATCGACTTATACCTCTTTCTGTGATATGATAGTCATTGACTATGATAGAACAGAAAGGGGTATTTTTTATGGAAGCTCCGTTTAAAAATAGAAATTTAAGTATCGGGATTCTGGCTCATGTAGATGCGGGAAAGACAACGTTATCAGAAAGTCTTCTTTATTTAAATGGATGCATCAGAAAGCCGGGACGTGTAGATCACGGAGATGCATATCTGGATACGTTTGAACTTGAGAGGGAGAGGGGAATTACCATATTTTCCAAACAGGCAGTGCTGCCTCTTGGTGACAGAACAGTGACGCTCCTTGATACGCCGGGTCATGTGGATTTTTCAGCGGAAATGGAGCGTACGCTTCAGGTCATGGATTACGCGATCCTGATCATTAACGGTTCCGATGGAGTGCAGGGGCATACGGCAACTCTCTGGCGGCTTTTAAAGAGATACAGGATTCCTGTATTTCTTTTTGTAAATAAAATGGATCAGGAAGGAACAGACAAAGAGGCACTTTTAAAAGAACTGAAAAAAAGACTTCATGAAAACTGCATTGATTTTTCGGAAGACCAGGACAGAGACACATTTTTTGAAAATCTTGCCATGTGTGATGAGGAGGTTCTGGAACGATTTCTGGAAACCGGAGAAGTGGAAAATACGGACAAAGTTCGCCTGATTCGAGAAAGAAAAGTATTTCCGTGTTATTTTGGTTCTGCTCTTAAAATGACAGGTGTGGAGGAATTCTGGAAAGATGTGGAAAAGTACGTCGAAAATCCGGAATATCCAAAGGAATTCGGTGCAAAAGTTTTTAAAATTGCAAGAGATGAGCAGGGAAACCGCCTGACTTATATGAAAATCACAGGGGGAACTCTGAAAGTGAAAACTCTTCTTACAGAAAAGGAGAAGGTGGATCAGATCCGGATTTATTCCGGAGCAAAATATGAACTTTCCAATGAAGTATCAGCGGGAAGTATTTGTGCAGTCACAGGTCTTACAACTACTTATCCGGGACAGGGACTTGGAATAGAAAAGGAATCGGAACTTCCTGTTTTGGAACCGGTATTGAATTATCGCGTGATTCTTCCGGAAAATTGCGAAGTGCATCAGATGCTTCAGAAATTAAAGGAACTTGAGGAGGAAGATCCACAGCTTCATATTGTGTGGGACAGTGTCCTTTCAGAAATCCACGTGATGCTCATGGGAGAAGTGCAGACAGAAATTTTAAAACGTCTTATCTGGGAGAGGTTTCATGTTGCGGTGGAGTTTGATGCAGGAAATATTGTGTATAAGGAAACCATTGCTTCTGCTGTGGAAGGGGTAGGGCATTTTGAGCCGCTGCGTCATTATGCGGAAGTGCATCTTCTTCTGGAGCCGGGAGAACAGGGCAGTGGAATGCAGTTTTTTACAGCATGCAGTGAGGATGTGTTAAGCAGAAACTGGCAGCGTCTTGTGCTGACGCATTTGGAAGAAAAGGAACATAAGGGAGTTCTTACAGGTGCTTCTCTTACAGATGTGCAGATTACGTTGATTACAGGAAGGGCACATTTGAAGCACACAGAAGGAGGAGATTTTCGCCAGGCAACATACAGAGCAGTACGCCAGGGATTAAAAAAAGCAAAAAGTATTCTTCTTGAGCCGTATTATGAGTTTCGCCTTGAAGTTCCATCTGACAGTCTTGGAAGAGCCATGTCGGATATTCAGAAAATGCAGGGAAGTTTCCAGCCTCCTGAGCAGGATGGAGAAACTTATATTTTAAAAGGAAGCGCAGCCGTTTCTGCTATGCGGGATTACCAGAAAGAGGTTCTTTCTTATACAGGGGGAAAGGGGCGTCTTTTCTGCAGCTTGAAAGGATATGAGCCATGCCAGGAGCAGGAGAAGATTGTGGAAAGCATTGGCTATGATTCGGAAAGAGATCTGGAAAATCCTACAGGTTCTGTATTCTGCGCTCATGGTGCAGGATTTGTTGTGCCGTGGGATCAGGTGGAAGAATATATGCATCTGGAGGGTATGGAGGAAAGTTCCCAGGAAGACACGGAAACAGTTTTGTCTTATGTACCTCCGGCATCTGCGATTCGGGGAAGCTACGAGGAGGAAAAAGAACTGCAGGAAATCTTTGAACGGACTTTCGGACCTGTAAAAAGAGATCGTCTGGCACCGGGAAAAAGGGTGACCCGCACAGCAGAGGTACCTGTGCGAAGGACATATGTGAAAAAGAAGGAAGAAGAGTATCTCCTTGTAGACGGGTATAATATTATTTTTGCCTGGGAGGATTTAAGAGAGCTGGCAGCAGAGAATATACACGCTGCGCAGGATAAGCTGATGGATATTCTTTCTAATTATCAGGGAATAAAAAAATGCACATTGATTCTTGTGTTTGATGCATACAAGGTAGAGGGACATCGGGAGGAAATTTTGCCGTATCACAATATTTTTGTTGTGTATACAAAGGAAGCGGAAACTGCAGACCAGTATATAGAAAAAACAGTGCATAAGCTTGGAAGAGAGCATTCCGTTACAGTGGCAACTTCTGATGGGCTGGAGCAGATGATCATTCTGGGACAGGGGGCAGTCCGTCTTTCAGCAAAAGGTCTTCGCCAGGAAATTGAAGAGGCAAAAGAGACGCTTCTTTCAGACTGGCATACAAGGCGTCAGAGCAGTAAGACATATTTATTTGACGGCGCGTCGCATGAGGTGAAGGATTTTGTGGAAAAAGTGAGAAAAGGATAACGCTTACGGGTACAAAAAAGGAGAATCAGAAAAATGAGAGAAAAGCTTACAAAAAAAGATGTAGAAAAAATTGAGCAGGAAATTGAACATAGAAAGCTTGTTATAAGAAAAGAAGCCATTGAGGCGGTAAAAGAAGCAAGAGCCCAGGGAGATTTAAGTGAAAATTTTGAATACTATGCGGCAAAAAAACATAAAAACCAGAACGAGAGCCGGATTCGCTATCTTGAGAATATGTTAAAAACAGCAACGATCGTATCGGACAGTTCCAAAGAGGATGAAGTGGGAATGGACGACATTGTGGAGGTGTATTTTGAGGAAGACGATGAAATCGAAAAATATAAGCTCGTTACCTCCATTCGTGGAAATTCTATGGAAAACAGAATCAGCATTGAGTCGCCTATCGGAATGGCACTGAAAGGTCATAAAGTGGGGGACAGAGTGGAGGTAAAGGTAAACGACAGCTACAGCTATTTTCTGGAAATCCGTTCCATCCAGAAAACAGGATCAGAAGATGAGGAAATCCGCGGATTTTAAAAAATTTTACACAGATTTTACATTGAAGTAGGGAAAACTTTACAGAGGCTCTTTAGAATGAATATATGTAAAATGTCTATGAAACCTAAGAAAAAAGGAAAAGGAGAGAAACCATGGATTTTTTTAGTATATTAACACTGCTTGGAGGACTTGCCATGTTCCTTTACGGAATGCAGGTAATGGGAGACGGTCTTGCAAAGGTTTCCGGCGGAAAGCTGGAGCGTATTCTGGAAAACCTGACTTCAAGCCCGATTAAAGCAGTTCTTTTAGGAGCGGCAGTAACGGCTGTCATTCAGTCTTCTTCTGCGACAACCGTTATGGTAGTTGGATTTGTAAACTCAGGAATTATGAGACTGTCACAGGCAGTCGGCGTTATCATGGGCGCCAATATCGGTACAACTGCAACTTCCTGGATTTTAAGTCTTGCAGGAATCGAAAGTGAGAACTTTTTCATTCGTCTTTTAAAACCGACTTCTTTCGCACCGATTCTGGCGTTAATTGGTATTGTGCTTCTGATGTTTATTAAGAACCAGAAGAAAAAAGACATTGGTATGATTATGATCGGTTTTGCTGTCCTGATGTTTGGTATGGAATCTATGAGCGGCGCTGTGAAACCACTTGCCGACGTACCGGAATTTACAAATATTATGACAGCATTTTCAAACCCGCTGTTTGGTGTTCTGGCAGGTACGATCCTGACTGCGATTATCCAGTCATCTTCTGCATCTGTAGGTATTTTGCAGGCTCTTTGTATGACTGGTGCTGTGCCGTACAGCGTGGCGCTTCCGATTATTATGGGACAGAACATCGGTACTTGTGTAACAGCGCTTCTTTCTGCAATCGGAGCAAACAAAAATGCAAAACGTGCAGCTATGGTGCATTTGTACTTCAACCTGATTGGAACAGCAATTTTCATGGCTGGATTTTATGCGATTAACGCAGTTATCGGATTTTCCTTCTTCAGTGATGCGGCAAATCCGGCAGGAATTGCAACACTTCACAGTGTATTTAATATAACTGCTACAATCATTCTTCTTCCATTCTCCAGGGTTCTGGAAAAACTGGCATGTCTTACAATTAAAGACAAAAAAGAAGATGTTGCTGTATCCGCAGAGGATAAAGAATTTATGATCCTTGAATCACGTTTCCTTGAGAAGCCGGCATTTGCACTTGAACAGAGCCGTAACGCAGCAAGGAACATGGCACAGGATTCACATAATGCATTATTTACTGCTATGAAAATGATTGATAATTACAGCGATGAGCAGGCTGAACGTGTGGAAGCAATGGAAGCAAAGGTTGACCGTTATGAGGATGAGCTTGGAACATACCTTGTAAAATTAAGCCATAAGGATTTATCTGAGTCTGACAGCCACAGTCTTTCTATCATGCTTCACTGCATCGGAGATTTCGAACGTATTTCCGACCACGCGGTAAATCTGATGGAATCAGCACAGGAGCTTGCAAAAAAAGGACTGCATTTTTCTGATAAGGCAAAAGCAGAGCTGAAAGTTCTGAAAGCTGCAGTGCATGATATTGTAGATACGGCTTATGAAGTATTTGATAAACAGGACGTAGGTCTTGCTGAAAAAATTGAGCCGTTGGAAGAAGTGGTGGACGAGCTTTCAAAAGAAGTAAAACGCCGCCATGTACAGCGTCTCCGTACAGGAGAATGTACCATTGAAATGGGATTTATTCTCTCTGATATTACAACAAGTCTTGAGAGAATTGCAGACCACTGTTCTAATATTGGTGTCTGTGTGACACAGGTTCGTGAAGACCTTTATGATACACACAGCCATCTTGATACGGTAAAGGATTCCTCTTTCTATCACGAGCTGGAAGAGGTTCGGGAAAAATATCAGCTTCCGTGAGGGGAGAGAGGCTTGTCTAAGGTTAGGTAAAAGGAGCAATAGAGATGATTTACTGTGTGGAAGATGAGCGCAACATCAGAGAGCTTCTGATTTATACGCTGGAAACGACAGGCTTTCAGGCAAGAGGATTTGAGACAGGGAAGGAGTTTCGGGCAGCACTTGAAGAAGAGCTGCCCGAGCTTGTTCTTCTCGATATTATGCTTCCTGGAGAAGATGGATATACCATTCTGGAAAAACTGAAAAGCAATCCGGAAACAAGAAACATTCCGGTTATTATGGTGACGGCAAAGGAAGCAGAGTATGATAAGGTGCGCGGTCTGGAAGGCGGTGCAGACGATTATATTACAAAGCCTTTTGGTATGATGGAGTTTGTGGCGCGGGTAAAAGCCGTTCTTCGAAGAAGTGCAAGCAATAACGGAGATAAGGAACTTCACTGCGGCGAACTTTATGTGAAGGTGAAGCGTCACGAGGTGCTCTATAAAGAAGAAAAAATTGAGCTTACAAGAAAAGAGTTTGAGCTGCTTTGTTATCTCATGGAAAACAAGGCGCTTGTCATGACAAGAAATCAGATATTATGCCATGTGTGGGGATATGATTTTGACGGGGAGACGAGAACGGTGGATGTTCACGTGAGAAGTCTCCGGCAAAAGCTTGGAGAAGCCGGCAATTTAATTGAGACAGTACGCGGCGTAGGTTACCGCATAGGAGCATAGTACATGAAGCAGAGAATTTTAAATCATGCCAGTATTCTTGTTGTAGTATCGGTGCTTGTTACGTTTATTGCAGCAAGCAGCGTTTTGTACGAACGCTATGCTGCAAATATGAAGCAGGGAGTTCGGGATGAGGCAAAGTATGTTCAGATTGGAATTGACGAATACGGAGAACAGTATCTTACGGAAAAAGTGGGAGATGCCACAGAAACGAGGATTACTCTTGTGGATAAAGAAGGAACAGTTCTCTATGACAGCGATGCTGAGGCAGGAGAACTCCCCAATCATGGAGACCGTCCTGAGATTGAGCAGGCACAGAAAAATGGAACAGGAGAGAGTATTCGGTATTCGGAAACGCTTTCCAGAAAAAATTTTAATTATGCTGTGGAATTAAAAAACGGACATATTCTTCGCGTTTCCAAGTCTACAGACAGTATTTTTCCAACAATGATGTCAAGTTTTACTCTTCTTGGCGTCCTGATGATCGTAATTCTTCTGTTTGCCTTTTTCTTTGTACAGAAACAGACAAAAGAGCTGATTGAACCGATTAACGGACTGGATCTGGAGCACCCTCTTGATAATGTGTGCTATGAGGAGCTCAGACCCCTTCTTATGCGTGTGGATCAGCAGAATAAGCAGATTGCACGGCAGGTGGAGGAATTAAAAAGTGCGGAGGCAATACGGAGGGAGTTTTCAGCAAATGTTTCTCATGAGCTGAAAACACCGCTTATGTCTATTTCCGGATATGCGGAGCTTATGATGAACGGAATGGTGCAGCCGGAGAATGTGCCGGAGTTTTCCGGAAGGATTTATCATGAGGCAGTGCGTCTTAGCAGTCTTGTGGCAGATATTATTCAGCTTTCCAGAATGGATGAGAAAAGCAGTGACATGCCATTTGAGGCAGTTGACCTTTACGAGCTTTCCGAGGATATAGTGAATCATATTCAGAATGCCGCTATGAAGAAGAATATAAGTCTTTCCTTAAAAGGAGAAACTGTGGCAATCCGCGGTGTCCGTCATGTGTTGTACGAGATGTTTTATAATCTTGCAGACAATGCAGTCCGCTATACGAAAGAAGGCGGAACCGTAAAAATTTTTGTTGGAAAACAGGATGGACACCCGTTCTATTCGGTGGAAGATAATGGGATTGGAATCCCGGCCAATGAACAAAACAGGATTTTTGAGCGTTTTTACCGTGTAGACAAAAGCCATTCCAGACAGACGGGCGGAACCGGTCTGGGGCTTTCTATAGTAAAACACGGTGCGGTTCTTCATCATGCGAAAATTCAGTTGGAAAGTGAGCCTGGAAAAGGAACAAAAATGACGCTTCTTTTTTCAAAGAAATAAAATAAAGAAAAGCGAAAAAGACCGCGCCGGAAATATCCGGAGCGGCCTTTTTGTGCTGTGCGCTTTTGGCGCGCAATTTAGAAAGGGTAAATGAAATTATGCGAGCTCTGTTTTGGAAAGAGCTGCTTCGTCTGCTACAAGAATTACATTCGGGTGGAAACGAAGGATTGTTCCCGGGATCTGCGGGGAAACAGGTGCTGTCAGAACTTTATTTAAGATGTCAGCCTTGTCCTCGCCGCTTACAACAACAAGAAGCATTTTGGCACGCATAATTCCGCCAATGCCCATTGTATATGCCTGACGCGGAACATCCTCTTCTTTTTCGAAGAAGCGTTTATTTGCCTGGATTGTTGTTTCTGTAAGCTGCACGCAGTGTGTACCGTCTTCAAAATGGTCATCCGGCTCATTGAAGCCAAGGTGTCCGTCATGTCCAAGACCAAGGAGCTGAATATCTACTGTGCCGACACTGTTTAAGATTTCATCATATGCAGCACAGGCAGCAGCAGCGTCTTCCATTGTTCCGTCCGGAACGAAGGTGCGTTCCATTGGCACATTTACTTTTGTAAGAAGATTTTCATTCATAAAGTAACGGTAGCTCTGGTCGTTTGTTCCGTCAAGACCTTTGTACTCGTCAAGGTTTACTGTTGTGATTTTAGAGAAATCAAGGTCTCCGTTTTCGTACATAGATACAAGATTTTTGTAAAGACCCACAGGTGAAGAACCTGTTGCAAGGCCAAGAACGCTGTCTGGCTTTAAGGTAATCTGTGCAGCGATAATGTTAGCTGCTTTGCGGCTTAATTCATCGTAGTTTTTTACTTTGTAGATTTTCATGATTATTTCTCCTTTATTATAAAAAATTATAAAACCACCTGCGTCATTGCCCGTCAGTGTTTCTGTTCAGAGCGGGCTTTTATGGAAGTGGAATATTCGGACGGCGTCATTCCTGTCACTTTTTTAAACTGACGGGAAAAGTAGTGAATGGATGAGTAGCCCAGGAAATCGGAAATCTGTGTAAAATTCAGTTGATTTTCACGGATAAGCTGTTTTGCAAATTCCACTTTCATCTCTGTAAAAAATTCTATAATTCCACATTGGTGCTGCTCTCGGAAAAGTTTCTGAAGCTGAGAGCGTCCAATGAGATTGTCGTGACAGATGTCTTCTATTGTAACAAATTCCCGGATATGCTCCTCCAGATAAAAAATAATTTTGTTATATATGTCAGACCCGTTTTTTGGTACCGGAAGCCTGTTTACAGGCATAGAAATCTGCGGCAGGGTATGGCGTCGTATCATGGAGATTAAAAGCTCCTGCAGATAAAGAAGAATCAGCTGCTGGGAACCGAAAAGGCTGTCCTTTTTAATTTCCATTTTCTGAAGGTATGGATCATTAAGAGGAGAGGCAATGCACCTTCTCGCTTCTGCGATGATCATTCCGATTAGATTTCTCTCTGTGTCGGAAAGAGTTAAAATGCGTTTCTCAAAAAATTCCATACAGGGAGAACTGCATTCAAAAGAGATGACTACAATATTGGGAGCAGTCTGTCCTACAGCCGTCAGGTTGTGAAATTCATTGGGACGGTGAAAAATAACCTGCCCTCTGTTTAAAATATGTACGTCATCGTCTGTCTGAACCTTTGCACTTCCTTTGTCCACGCACTGGAATTCCCAGAAGTTATGTCGCTCTCCGGGATAAGAAAAATCGCTTCTGTATTCAAAATAATGTACGGTATAAAGTTGATCTATATGTATATCCTCTGTAAGAGGAATGCTCTCATAAGCCATGCGTTATAACTCCTTGCATGAATGTTCTGAATCTGTTTTTATTATAGCCTAAAAGTGAGAAAAAAGCCAGCATAAAAACTTATGTCCTGTTTTTATGCTTGGTGAGATTCCGGTAAGCAAGGGCAGTCATACCGCAGTGTTTCCGGAAACACTGCGCAAAATAGCTTGAGGAAGAGAATCCGGAAAGCTGAGCAATTTCGGAGATGGTATAATCGCTGGATTCCAGGAGGTCTTTGCTTGTTTTCAGGCGGATTGCAGTGAGATACTGAATAGGGGATTGCCCGTAAAATTTGGTAAAAGCGTGAACGAAGTAGTATTTGTTCAGATGTGCCATTTTTGCAAGATTGTCCAGGGTAATGTCGTCCTGATAGTGGGAGTCAATATACCGTTTGATGCGGCTGCATTCCCGGGTGGTGTTTTCTACAGGAATCAGTTCAAAGGCAGAATCTGTCTGACGCATCAGGAGAAGAGTTAAAATTTCAAGAAAATTCTGACAAACAAGCTCGTAACCGGGAGCTCTGTGCTCTACTTCATTCAGGATAGAAGAAAAGTAAATTCCCAGATTTTTTGTGACAGATTTATCCTTTAATGCAAGATAACTGCCTTTATGGGAAAAAGAAAATTGAAAATCTTCAATACCGAGAGTGATATATTCAAGGGGCGGATCGTCAAGGGATACTTCTGTATGTTCAACATTAGGATTTATGATAATCAGTTCGTCTTTTGCTATGGGAAAGCTTTGGTCTTCGATCAAAAAAGAACCGGAGCCGGATTTTACATAAAAAAGTTCTACAAAAGGGTGGGTGTGGCGAATGCTCTTCCAGTCTTTTTCATATAAAGAGGAGGAAACGGAAATAAGCCGTCCCGGGAGGTGGCTGACAGGTTCGCCGTCCAGCTGGTATTTACGCATACTCATAGGCAGATCTCCTTTAGTAATATTGCTTTGAAAATATAAAAATATTTTACCAGATACCGTGAGGGAGCACAATAAAAACTTTGCAGGAAAAAATTTACAGACAAGAGCAATATTTCTAAATTTTACAGCAATATACGAGTTGAAAAAAAAATCTTTTTCAGATATGATAATAACAACAAAGCAGTTCCGTATTTTTTATGCAGAATGCAGAGAATCTAAAGGAGGAAACAAATATGAAAGCGAAAAAAGTGACAAGCCTTGTACTTTCCGCAGCTATGGTAGCAGGAATGACAACAGGAATGGCAACAACTGTTATGGCAGATGATGAGCAGGTGTTAAAACTGGCTGTAGTAGAGACTGCATACGGACAGGATATGTGGAAAAACGTGTGTGCAAAATTTGAAGAGGCAAATCCGGGAGTAAAGGTTGAATTAACAATCGATAAGAAACTGGAAGACATTATTACACCGGCTATGAAATCAGGAGATTATCCGGACGTTATCATGAGAGCTGTAGGTTCTGAATCCGCCCTTACAGAGACTTTCGTAAAAGATAACAACGTAGAAGAAATGACAGATGTGCTGGAAATGACAGTACCAGGTGAGGACGTAAAAGTTAAAGACAAAATTCTTCCGGGATTTGTTGATAACTCTATTACAAATCCATATGATGACGGAAAAACATATCTGATGCCAATGTTCTACGGACCATGCGGACTTTTCTACAACAAAGGTCTTTTTGAAGAAAAAGGTTGGGAAGTTCCGGAAACATGGGATGCAATGTGGGAACTTGGAGATAAGGCAAACGAAGAAGGAATTGCATTATTTACATATCCTACAGCAGGATATTTTGACGCATTCTTCTATGCTCTGCTTCACGAAGCAGCAGGTGCTGAAGAATTCCAGAAAGCATTAAAATATGGCGAAGGTGCATGGGAGACTGAAGGCGCAACAAAGACATTTGATATTATCGAAAAGCTTGCTTCTTATACAGAAAAAACAACTCCTGCAAACGCAAACGACAATGACTTCCGTAAAAATCAGCAGATGATTCTTGATAACAAAGCGCTGTTTATGCCAAACGGAAACTGGGTTATCGGTGAGATGGCAGATGCTCCTCGTGCAGAGGGATTTGAGTGGGGATTCACAGCTCTTCCGGCAGTGGAAGAAGGCGGTGAGAGAGCTTCCTACACATTCTTCGAGCAGATTTGGATGCCAAAGGGTGCTGTAAATAAAGACCTTGGAAAACAGTTTATCGCATATCTGTACTCTGATGAAGCTGCTGAAATTTTTGCAAAAGACGGCGGAGCAGTTCAGCCAATCCAGGGAATGGCTGACAAACTTGATGGTGACGCAAAGATTTACTACTCTATCTATGATGATGGTGCAGTAGCAGTTATGGATGCATTTGCAACAACTGAGCCTGTAGAAGGCGTAACAGTTCGTTCCACATTCTTTGATCCGGTTAACTCTCTTGTAAGTGGTGACAAAACAAAAGATGAGTGGGTTGAGCAGATTAAGAAAGACAGTGACACACTTCGCGGCGCACTGAAATAAGGCCTGTTCTGTTAAATTGAACATGTATAACAAAACGGACGGTAATAGTACCGTCCGTTTTTAAGATGAAGAAGGGAGAATTGAACCATGACGAAAAAAAAGGGAAGAAGCCGGTTTATTTTTTGCTGTCTTGCTCCGGCCGTCATTCTTTTTGTTATCTTTATGATTATTCCTACCATTGACGTTTTCAAAATGTCTCTTTACAAATGGGGAGGATATACAGCAGAAAAGACATTTGTAGGCTTTGACAACTTCAAAACGCTTTTACAGAGTGATAAGTTTTACCAGGCTTTTCAGAATACAGTTCTTCTCATTGTTGTAGTAACGATTGTGACGTTCTCAATGGCAATTATATTTGCTGCAATTCTTACAAGAGAAAAAATAAAAGGCCAGACCTTTTTCCGGGTTGTTTTCTACATTCCGAATATTCTTTCTGTTGTAGTAATCAGTGCTATTTTCTCCGCAATATATGATCCGAATCAGGGACTTTTAAATTCATTTTTAAATCTGTTCCGTGGAGCAGATAATCCGATCCTCTGGCTGGGAAGTCAGAAAATCGTAATTTACAGTATTATTATTGCAATGGTATGGCAGGCAATAGGATATTATATGGTTATGTATATGGCAAGTATGGCAAACATTCCTGAAAGTCTTTACGAGTCTGCAAGTCTGGAAGGTGCAGGCAGACTGACACAGTTCTTTTCCATTACGCTGCCGCTTATCTGGACAAATATCCGTACAACTTTAACTTTCTTTGTTATCAGTACAATTAACATGAGTTTCCTGATGGTAAAAGCAATGACAAACGGCGGTCCGGATGGAGCTTCCAATGTATTCTTAAGTTATATGTATCAGGAAGCGTATACAAACTCTTCTTACGGATATGGTATGGCAATCGGTGTTGCAGTATTCCTGTTCTCCTTTGCTCTTGCCGCGATACTGAATGCGGTAACAAAACGTGAAGAAATTGAATTCTAAGGAGGAGAAAAAATGTCTGATATGAAGAAAAAAAGCAGTTCAGGTTTCAGCTTTGCGAAAGTATTGATTTATCTGGTTCTGGCGCTTTTGGCAGTTACGATTATTGTTCCTGTTGCATGGGTATTCGTTGCTTCTGTGAAAGAAAATTCTGAGTTTTACGGAAGCCCGTGGACATTGCCTCAGGGATTCCATTTCCAGAATTTTATTGATGCCTGGGAAACTGCCAATATGGGCTCTTATATGCTCAATTCTGTTTTTGTAACAGTTCTTGGAATTGCGCTTTTGATTATCATTGCGCTTCCGGCGGCTTATGTTCTTGCAAGATTTAAATTTAAAAGCAATAAAGTATGGAATGTATTGTTTATGGCAGGACTTTTTATTAATGTAAACTACATTGTTGTTCCGATTTTCCTGATGTTAAATAATGCAGACGCAAAGCTCCGTCAGTGGTTTGGAGCACCGTTTTTCCTGAATAACCTGTTTGTTCTGGCGTTGGTGTATGCATCTACAGCGCTTCCGTTTACGATATATCTTCTGTCCGGATATTTTAAATCTCTGGCAAAGGATTACGAGGAAGCTGCATATGTAGATGGTGCCGGTTACTGGAGAACTATGGTACAGATTATTATGCCTATGGCAAAACCGAGTATTGTTACAGTAATTCTTTTTAATTTCCTGGCATTCTGGAATGAGTATATTATTTCTATGACTCTTCTTACAAAACCGGAAATCAAGACGCTGCCGGTAGGTCTTATGAACCTGATGGCTGCACAGAAATCAGCTGTACAGTACGGACAGATGTATGCAGGTCTTGTAATTGTTATGGTTCCAACCCTTATTCTGTATATCTGTGTGCAGAAGAAACTGACACAGGGTATGACGCTTGGCGGTCTGAAAGGTTAAGTTTGTTTCTGAACGGGAGGTAAATAGAATGAACGAGAGAACAAAAAGTATATTAACCACTCTTATATCTGTTGTATTTTTTATTGTGTGTGTGGCGCTTGTAATAATGGGGCAGAAGAATGTTGGTGTTCAGGGGCTTATGGTAATGCTTCTTGGACTTGCCGGTCTTCTTTTCCTTCTTTATCGTTATAACAGAAAATTTAAGTGAGAGTTTAGAATATGAACACAGTTTATAAATGGGAAAAAAGCATTTCTCAGTGGGACGAAGCAGTCCCGCTGGGAAGTGGAAAATGCGGCTGCCTCTGCTGGGGAGCGCCGCAGGAAATGCGGTTCAGTCTTGACCGCACAGATATATGGGATAAAACCGTTTTATGGGAGCAGAGAGAGGATTTTACTTACGAAAATCTTGTAAAACTTGCCAAAGAAGGCAACGTAAAAAAGATTCGTGAAATTTTCGATGCTCCCTATTATTATCCAACGCCAACAAAGCTTCCGGCAGGAAAAATCCTCGTGCGTTTTCCGGAAGTAAAAGGGAATATGTGCTCCACTCTTTTTCTGAAGGAGGCAGTGGCGCAGATGGAGTTTGGTGACGGAGAATCATCTTATAATGTAAAAGCCTGGATTCATGCAGTCAGCCACATTGGAATCATTGAAATCTATGCTCCGGAAAATACTTTTTTCATAGAGCTTCTTTCGCCGGAATTTGGAGAAAAAGGAACAGAAAAAGAATACGTATACCGGGAAGAGGAAAGAAAAATTTCTCAGGGAACATTGAAAGAGCTGAAATATCTTCCGGTAAAGAGGGGAGAATCTAAAAATCTTCAGTGGTTTATACAGCCTGTAAATGAGAAGTTTTCCTATGGTATTGTAATGCTGGTGGAAAAGAAGGGCATAAAAACGAGAATTCTGTGGAAAATCATTTCATCCGAAGATGGAGAAAATTGGTTTTCGGATGGAAAGAATGCACTTTTGGCGGAAGCCCAAAAAGAAGAACGGGAATTTTTCAGGGAGCACACAATCTGGTGGGAGAATTATTTTGGAGAAAGCCGGATTTCACTGCCGGATAAATTTATGGAAAAGCAGTGGTATATGACAAACTATCTGTTTGCTTCTGCTTCAAGAGAAGGCTGTGCACCCATGCCCCTGCAGGGCGTTTGGACGGCAGATGACGGAACACTTCCTCCCTGGAAGGGAGATTATCATCATGATTTAAACACAGAGCTTTCCTATACCCATTATCTGAAGGCAAATCATTTGGAAGAGGGAAGAACATTTCTTGATTTCCTCTGGGAATTGAGAGAAGAGGGGAAAAGCTTTGCCAGAGAATTTTATAATGCAAAAGGCTGCTGTCTTCCCGGTGTAATGACGATTGACGGCAAACCTTTGGGCGGCTGGCCTATGTATTCTCTTTCACCTGTAAATCAGGCATGGCTGGCTCATGGATTCGGAGAATATTATCGCTATACAGGTGACGAAAAATTCCTTAGGGAGAGGGCATATCCGTATATGAAGGAGACAGGGATTTTCCTCAGGGAGCTTTTGGAAGAGAGAGAAGATGGAATGCTTTCTCTTCCGGTATCCAGTTCTCCGGAAATTCATGATGATACAGAAAAATCATGGCTGACACCTATGAGCAACTATGATCTGGCTCTTTTATTAAATCTTTACGAATCATTGGAAAAATACAGTGTTCTTCTTGGAGATTCCATGAAGGATATATGGACAGATATAAGAAAAAAACTTCCAAAACTTGCTGTGAATGAAAAGAAAGTTCTTATGCTTTCTCCGGATGAAAGCCTTGAGGAATCACATCGTCATTTTTCCAATGCGATGGCGATTTCTCCGCTTGGTCTGATCTCTTATGAAGGAGAAGGAAAAGAAATTATAGATGCCGTAATTAAAGACTATGAGCGTCTGGGAACGGAGCAGTGGGTTGGTTATACATTTACCTGGATGGCGCACTTGTATGCGATTCAGGGGAATGGAGAAAAGGCGGCGGAATATCTTAATATTTTCTGGAAGTATTTTTGCGGTCCAAATGGATTTCACTTAAATGGAGACTTTCAGAGGAAGGGATATTCTGAGTTTACATACAGACCATTTACGCTTGAGGGAAATATGTTTAGTGCTGATGCATTACAGGAAATGCTGTTCCAGATGAAAAACGGAAAAATCCGTCTGTTTCCTGCAATTCCGGAGGAGTGGAAAGAAAAAGGGGTATCCTTTCAAAATCTTCGCGGTGAAAATGGACTTATGTGCAGCGCAAAAATAGAAGATGGCATCCTTACCTGGAAAATCCAGTCAGAAAAATCCCAGAAGGTTTCTATAGAGGTTTTTGGAAAGGTCATGGAAGGGTTTCTGGAAGCAGGGAAAATGTTGACGGGATCGCAAAATATGATAAAATACCGTATATGCAAAAGGAAGGAATAATCGTGCAAAGACTAATTTTATTAAAATGCTAAGATTATTTTCAGAACATAGAGAATGACAGTATCGAAAAGAAAGGAAGGATACACATGAAAAAACCAGTATTAGTAGTTATGGCAGCAGGTATGGGAAGTCGTTATGGCGGCTTAAAACAGATAGACCCTGTTGATAAAGAAGGGCACATTATCATGGATTTTTCCATTTATGATGCAGTGAGAGCAGGATTCAAAAAAGTAGTATTTATTATCAAAAAGGAAAACGAGGCAGATTTTAAAGCTGCTATTGGTGACAGAATAAGTAAAATCATTGAAGTTGCCTATGTTTTCCAGGACTTAAATAATCTTCCGGAGGGATACAGCATTCCGGAAGGAAGGGTAAAACCCTGGGGAACCGGTCATGCGATTTTAAGCTGTCTGGATGAAGTGGACGGACCGTTTGCTGTTATTAATGCAGACGACTATTATGGAAGTCATGCGTTCCAGATGGCATACGATTTTCTTTCTCAGAATGAGGAGGGAGATACATACAATTATATGATGGTTGGCTATAAGCTGGAAAATACTCTTACAGACAACGGACATGTGGCAAGAGGAGTCTGCGTAACAGATGAGGATGGTCATCTCGTAAAAATTAATGAGCGTACTCATATTGAAAAGAGGGAAGACGGAGCAGCCTACACAGAAGACGATGGAAAAACATGGGTGGAAATTCCGGAAGGAAGTACAGTGTCCATGAATATGTGGGGATTTTCCGCAAGTATTCTGAAAGAATTAAAAGATAGATTTTCCAAATTCCTGGATGAGAATCTGGAGAGCAATCCGCTGAAATGCGAGTATTTCCTGCCGTTTGTCGTAGATGAGCTTTTAACTGAGAAAAAGGCAACTGTAAAAGTTCTGAAATCAATGGATAAGTGGTACGGCGTTACTTATAAAGAAGACAAGCCGGTTGTAGTTGCGGCAATTCAGAAGCTGAAAGATGAGGGGCTGTATCCTCAGAAACTTTGGGAGGAAGCATAAGTGGAAAATAAAGAGATTATGGAAGTTATTGGAAAATTTGACTTTCCGGGAACTTTAAAAGAGTGTGTTCCATATGGAAGCGGACATATTAACGATACCTTCCGTCTTACTTACGATGTGTCCGGAGATACAAAGAGATACATTCTCCAGCGTATGAATAAAAGTATTTTTACAAAGCCGGAAGAGCTGATGGAGAATGTAAGCAATGTAACTTCATGGCTTAAGAAAAAAATCCTGGAAAACGGGGGAGATGTGGAGAGAGAAACTCTGAATCTTGTCAATGATACAGAGGGTTCTCCATATTATAAGGATTCAATGGGAGAATACTGGAGAGTGTATCTTTTCATTGAAAATGCAACATCTTACGACCAGGTGGAGACAGAGGAAGACTTTTACCAGAGTGCAGTAGCTTTCGGACATTTCCAGGGACTGCTTGCAGATTATCCGGCAGAGACACTTCACGAGACAATTAAAGATTTCCATAATACAGTAGACCGATTTGCAAAATTTAAAAAGTCTGTTGCGGAAGATGCCTGCGCAAGGGCAAAAGGAGTAGAGGAGGAGATTCGTTTTGTGATGGACAGAGAGAATCTTGCCCATACATTATGCGATCTTCAGGCAGAAGGAAAACTTCCGCTTCGTGTTACTCATAATGATACGAAACTTAACAACATTATGATAGATGATGAGACGGGAAAAGCAATCTGCGTAATCGACCTGGACACAGTTATGCCGGGACTTTCTGTGAATGATTTCGGTGATTCTATTCGTTTCGGCGCAAGTACAGGCGCAGAGGACGAACAGGATTTATCAAAAATTTCCTGTGACCTTCATCTTTATGAGGTGTATGTGAAAGGATTTATCGAGGGATGCGGAGGCGCTCTTACGGATCTTGAGCTGGATATGCTTCCAATGGGGGCAATCCTCATGACGTTTGAATGCGGAATGCGTTTCCTTACAGATTATCTTGAGGGAGATCACTACTTTAAGATCCACAGAGAAGGTCATAATCTCGATCGCTGCAGAACCCAGTTCAAGCTGGTAAAAGATATGGAAGAAAAACTTCCGCAGATGAAAGCTATTGTAGAAAAATATAAATAGTGGTAAGATAAAAGCGTAGGAAATAAAATACAGACCAGGAGGAGAAAGTTATGGCAATTTTGGTGACAGGCGGTGCAGGCTATATTGGTTCTCATACAGTAGTGGAGCTGCAGAACGCAGGTTATGACGTAGTGGTTCTTGACAACTTAAGCAATTCCAGTGAAAAATCCCTGGAGAGAGTGGAAAAGCTTACAGGAAAACCGGTAAAATTCTACAAAGCCGACATTCTTGACCGCGATGCTTTAAATGAAATTTTTGACAAGGAAGACATTAATTCCTGTATTCATTTCGCCGGTTTAAAAGCAGTTGGAGAGTCTGTGGCAAAACCGTGGGAATATTATGAAAACAATATCGCAGGTACTTTAACTCTTGTAGATGTTATGAGAAAGCATAATGTGAAAAATATTATCTTCTCTTCTTCTGCAACTGTATACGGCGATCCGGCAATGATTCCGATTACGGAAGAGTGTCCGAAGGGGCAGTGTACAAATCCATACGGTTGGACAAAATCCATGCTGGAGCAGATTTTGACAGATATTCAGAAAGCGGATCCGGAGTGGAATGTGGTTCTCCTTCGTTACTTTAATCCGATTGGAGCGCATAAGAGCGGTACAATCGGTGAAAATCCAAACGGCATTCCGAACAACCTGATGCCATACGTAACACAGGTTGCAGTAGGCAAGCTGAAAGAACTGGGAGTATTCGGAAACGATTACGATACACCGGACGGAACAGGAGTAAGAGATTATATCCATGTAGTAGACCTTGCAAAAGGTCATGTAAAAGCTCTTAAGAAAATTGAGGACAACTCCGGCTTAAGCATTTATAACCTGGGAACAGGAAAAGGCTATAGTGTTCTTGATATTGTAAAGAACTTTGAGGCGGCTACAGGCGTGAAAGTTCCGTATGTGATCAAAGATCGTCGCCCGGGAGATATTGCTACCTGCTATTCTGACGCTTCCAAAGCAGAAAAAGAGCTTGGCTGGAAAGCTGAGAATGATATTCGTGAAATGTGTGAGGACTCCTGGAGATGGCAGTCCAATAATCCAAACGGATATGAGGATTAAATAAAGTATTGAAAATAACAGAAATATCCCGTTTTTGGTGCAGATAACTCCTACATAAAAACGGGATATTTTTTATTTACTAGGAAAGTAGTACATTTTGTACTGACTTTCCCAGTAAACAAAAACGCTCCGCGTAGGAGCGCACTGCGGTGGAAAAGAAGTATCATCGTCACATTTTTTTCGCAGGTTTCCCATAAAATGAACACATTTTTTCTGTATATTATGTCCATCAGCAACATAAAACAAGATAGAAATGCTTTAAAAAGGCATTTCGGAAAGAAGAGGAAATTTATATGAGGAATAAATATGCAGCAGTTATAATAGGAATGGCAGTTACGGCGGCATCTGTGCCATCTGTGAGTGTATATGCGGAAAATACGGAATCTGTTGAAACTGCGGAAGCCGGAACAGAAGAAAAAGAGAAGAAAGAAGAAAATGTAACGCTTGGTGAAGTAAAAGCCGTAGGTGATGGAAGCATTACCATTGCAGTGGGAACAAGAAAAGAAAAACCGGAAGAAGCAGCAGAGCAGAATAAAGAGGAAGAATCTTCACTGGAACTTACCGGAGAAGAACTGACAATTACCGTAACAGATGATACTGTTATTACAAAAAACAGTATGCAGAAACCAGATGGAGAAGCGCCAGCAGATGGAGAAGCGCCAGCAGAAGGGGAAGCGCCAACAGAAGGAGAAGCGCCAACAGAAGGAGAAGTTCCGCAAGGGGAGCCTCCGGCAGGAGAAACAATCACTCTTTCTGATATTCAGACAGGAGATATTGTATCCTTTACAATGGACGAGGATGGAAATGCACTGACAATAACAGTTGGAGATATTGGCATGGGCGGCGGACCGGGAAATGGGCAAGGTGGTCCGGGAAACGGAGCAGGAGGACAGTTTGAGGCACCTGAAGAGTATACGGCAGCAAATGAATACGAAGAAGATACTACTGTTGAAAATACATCTCTGGAATCCACAGGAACGGATGAAAATGCTGCGCTTATTTCTCAGGGAGCCAACGCAGTTTTTGACGGAGTGGAAATCACAAGAACTTCTTCTGAAAGCAAAGGAGGGGACGCATCGAGCTTTTACGGTGTGGGAGCGGCTCTTCTGGCAGAAGATGGAACTGCGCTTGTAAAAAACAGTACGGTTACGACAGATTCAGCAGGAGGAGCAGGGCTTTTTGCATATGGAAACGGTACCGTGTATGCGGCAGATTCTACGATTAAAACTTCTCAGGATACGTCCGGAGGTATCCACGCAGCAGGAGGAGGAACTCTTTATGCATGGAATCTTGATGTAGAGACAGAAGGAGAGTCATCAGCTGCCATTCGAAGCGACAGAGGAGGAGGAACTATGGTAGTAGACAGTGGAAAATATGTGTCTAACGGTGTTGGCTCCCCGGCTGTTTACTGTACAGCAGATATTGCAGTAAATAATGCAGAATTAACAGCGAATGGTTCAGAAGCGGTGTGTATTGAAGGATTAAATTCTCTTCATTTATACAATACAAATCTTACTGGAAACATGAGCGATGATGAGCAGAATGATACCACATGGACAGTTATACTTTATCAGAGTATGTCTGGAGACTCAGAAGTAGGAAACAGTACGTTCCAGATGGAAGGCGGCAGCCTTACTTCAAATAACGGAGGGCTTTTTTATACAACAAATACAGAGAGTACTATTGCTTTAAAAGATGTTGATATTTCTGAAAGTAGTGACAGTGAATTTTTGCTGCGGTGTACCGGAAATAATAATCAGAGAGGATGGGGAACTGTTGGCGATAACGGAGCAGACTGTCATTTTACGGCACAGAGCCAGGAGATGAAAGGAGATGTAATCTGGGATTCTATAAGTGATCTTGACTTTTATATAACAAATGGAAGTACGCTTTCTGGTTCTTTTTTACAAGATGAGAGTTATGCGGGAGATGGTGGAGACGGTTATGCAAACGTATATATAAGCGAGGATTCTACATGGACGGTAACAGGAGATAGTAAAGTGACTTCTCTTGCAAATGCAGGTACGATCACAGATGAAGAAGGAAAAACGGTAACAGTAAAGGGTGAGGACGGAACAGTTTATGTGGAAGGTGACAGCGTTTATACGATTACAACCGGAGCTTATACAGATACACCCGATTTATCAGGCGCAACAACAATGGATGCATGGTCAGATTATGAGGCGGAAAGACCGGCAGAGTTATAAAATACAGAAAATAAAAAAGGTACCTCCGATGCAGCGAGAATGTCTGCAACGGAGGTGCTTTTTTACATATATTTCTTTTCTTTTTCAAATTTCGGCTCACAGGTCAGCTCAATACCGAGTTTTCGGAAAGCCTGAATATCTACAGAAGACAGCATAACAGAAGTATGTGCCTGGCAGCCTTTTAAGCTGGCAATCTGTTCAAGGGAAAGACGAGCTTCGGGATTATTTGCTGCGCTTATGGAAAGGGCAATCAGCGTTTCATCGGAATGGAGACGCGGATTTTTGCTTCCCAGATATTTTGTTTTCAATTCCTGAATAGGGCGAAGGGCATCCGGGGAAATCACATGGTGTTTGTGGTCAATCCCTGCCAGTTCTTTTAATGCATTTAAAAGAAGAGCAGAGGATGCGCCGAGGAGTTCTGAGGTTTTTCCATATACGATTTTTCCGTCAGGAAGTTCCAGAGCAGCAGCAGGAGCGCCTGTTTTTTCTTCCATTTCCAGGGCAGCAGGAACTACTTTTCTGTCTTCGAGAGCAGCGTGAGCCTGTTTTAAGAGAAGCTCGATTTTGAATGCTTCCTCCTCTTTTCCGCTGCCGGAAGCAAGGGCGTTCATGCTCTTATAATAGCGGCGGATAATTTCCTGACGTGAGGCTTCCTTGCAGGCTTCATCGTCAATGATACAGTTTCCTGCCATATTTACTCCCATATCTGTAGGGGATTTGTACGGGCATTCTCCGATGATTTTTTCAAACATTGCCTGAAGAACAGGGAAGATTTCTACATCGCGATTATAATTTACCGTTGTTTCCCCATATGCCTCCAGATGGAAGGGATCAATCATATTGACATCGTTTAAGTCGGCTGTAGCTGCCTCGTAGGCAAGGTTCACCGGGTGTTTTAAAGGAATATTCCAGATAGGGAAGGTTTCAAATTTTGCGTATCCGGCAGAGATTCCTCTTTTATAATCGTGGTAAAGCTGGGAAAGACACGCAGCCATTTTACCGCTTCCCGGTCCCGGTGCTGTAATAACGACAAGAGGACGGGTGGTTTCGATATAATCATTTTTTCCGTAGCCATCGTCACTTACAATAAGAGCAGTGTTGCTTGGGTAACCGGGGATAATATAATGTGTGTAAACACGGATTCCCAGTTTTTCAAGATGTTTGCGGAAGGTGTCTGCTCCTTCCTGGCTGGAATACTGGGTAATACATACGCTTCCAACATACAGTCCCCGGGCTGTAAATTCATCAATGAGACGGAGTACATCAACATCGTAAGTAATGCCAAGGTCTCCGCGGACTTTGTTTTTATCAATGTCGTCTGCGCTGATTACAATGACAATTTCTGCCTGATCGGAAAGCTGCATCAGCATACGAAGCTTGCTGTCCGGTTCAAATCCGGGAAGAACTCTGGAGGCGTGGTAATCATCAAAAAGCTTCCCGCCGAATTCAAGATAGAGCTTGTTGCCAAACTGGCTGATACGTTCCCGAATGTGTTCTGACTGCATTTTCAGGTACTTTTCGTTGTCAAATCCAATTTTCATTTGTTTTTCCTTTCTTTTGATATATAAATATAGTATCACGTGTCATTTAAAAAATACTCTTTCTAGTATACTACAATTCCGGAAATTTGTGTGAATTTTTTTTGAAAATATTCGGAAATAAGGGGAAACTGTGATTTCCTTGTTGATTTATATACAATTTCTTCTTATAATAAGAAAGGACAACAATAGGAGGAATGAGATGGACAATAACAGAGATAATAACCGGGATCCAAATCGCCCGGAGCAGGGACCGGGAAAACAGGGGCCCAATAAAAATCACCAGTCTATACTGGCGTTTTTAATATGTCTGATAGTGACTCTTGTGTGCTTCAGCCTGTTTACAAATATGCTGAAGGACGGCTCAAGTGAAATCACATACGACAAATTTATTGAAATGGTCGAGAAGGATCAGATAAAAGAAGTCACCCTGGAGGTTGGCTCTGAAATCGTTACGATTGTTCCGAAAAATCAGAAAAATGCATTTCAGGAGCAGACATATTACACAAATCAGATGGAAGATGAGACGGCGCTTACAAAACGTCTGGAAGGAACGGATATTATTTTTAAATCAGAGCCGCCGGATGCGCTGGGAGGATTCCTTTCAACGATGCTGAGCGTGCTTCTTCCAACCATACTTCTTTTTGGAATGCTTACTTTCTTTATGCGCCGTATGAATAAAGGCGGCGGAATGATGGGCGGTGTGGGAAAGAGCCGCGCAAAGGCTTATATTCAGAAGGAAACAGGCATTACCTTTAAGGATGTGGCAGGACAGGACGAGGCAAAAGAGTCTCTTCAGGAGGTTGTAGACTTCCTTCATAATCCGGGAAAATACACAACCATCGGAGCAAAACTTCCCAAAGGAGCGCTTCTTGTAGGACCTCCGGGAACAGGAAAAACCCTTCTTGCCAAGGCTGTGGCCGGAGAGGCGCATGTGCCGTTTTTCTCTCTTTCCGGTTCCGAGTTTGTGGAAATGTTTGTAGGTGTGGGTGCGTCACGTGTCCGCGACCTTTTTGAGGAAGCAAAGAAGAACGCGCCGTGTATCGTTTTTATCGATGAGATTGACGCAATTGGAAAGAGCCGTGATTCCAGATACGGCGGAGGAAATGATGAGAGGGAACAGACATTAAATCAGCTTCTCGCAGAGATGGACGGATTTGACACTTCAAAAGGTCTTCTGATTCTTGCGGCAACAAACCGTCCGGAGGTGCTTGACCCCGCGCTTCTCCGTCCGGGACGCTTTGACAGACGGGTAATTGTGGATCGCCCTGACTTAAAAGGCCGTATTGATATTTTGAAGGTACATGCAAAAGACGTGCTTCTTGACGATACGGTGGATTTTGAGGCGATTGCCCTTGCCACATCAGGAGCAGTTGGTTCTGATCTTGCAAATATGATCAATGAGGCTGCCATTCTTGCCGTAAAGAATGGAAGAAAAGCCGTTTCCCAGAAAGATCTTCTGGAATCTGTGGAAGTAGTTCTTGTAGGTAAAGAAAAGAAAGATCGCATTTTAAGCACTCAGGAGCGGAAAATTGTTTCTTATCATGAAGTTGGACATGCACTTGTGAGCGCTTTACAGAAAGATGCAGAGCCTGTACAGAAGATTACCATTGTACCGCGTACAATGGGAGCACTTGGTTATGTCATGCAGGTTCCTGAGGAAGAGAAATATCTTAACACACAGAAAGAGCTGGAAGCAATGCTTGTTGGCTATCTGGGAGGAAGAGCGGCAGAGGAGCTTGTGTTTGATACTGTGACAACAGGAGCAGCAAACGATATTGAGCAGGCAACAAAAGTGGCGCGCGCTATGATTACGCAGTACGGAATGTCCGAGCGATTTGGGCTTATGGGACTTGCTGCACAGGAAGATCAATATTTAAGCGGTCGTGCAGTGCTAAACTGTGGTGATGATACGGCAACAGAAGTTGACCATGAGGTAATGGAGCTTCTGCATCGTTCTTATGATGAAGCGAAACGCCTGATCGGAGGGCACAGAGAGGCTCTTGATAAAATTGCAGATTATCTTATCCGCAAGGAAACGATTACAGGCAAAGAATTTATGAAGATTTTCCGGGCAGTAGAAAAAGGAATGGAAATTCCTGAAAATCTTGATGAGCTGGATTTTTCAGAACCGGAGAAAAAAGAAGAACCGACTTTGGGAACAACAGAGCCGGAAGAGACACTCCCTGTGAACGAGCAGACGGAGGAATAAAATAAAAATCACAGAGAACCGGGAATTTTCCCGGTTTTCTTTCTCTTTTAACCTTTGTATGATACTACAACCATAACAGAACGGAGGCGATTTCCATATGTTTCAGATAGAGGAAGAATTAAAAAAGCTTCCGGCAAAGCCGGGAGTCTATATTATGCATGATGAAAAAGATGACATCATTTACATTGGCAAGGCGGTGAGCCTGAAAAACAGAGTACGCCAGTATTTTCAGAGCAGCCGAAATAAAGGAGCAAAAATTGAGCAGATGGTAACGCATATTGCCCGGTTTGAATATATTATTACAGACTCTGAGCTGGAGGCGCTTGTTCTGGAGTGTAATCTGATAAAAGAGCATAGACCGAAGTACAATACTATGTTGAAGGATGATAAGAGCTATCCTTTTATAAAAGTAACTGTAAATGAGGAGTTTCCAAGGGTGTTGTTTGCCAGGAGGATGAAGAAGGACAAGTGCAAATATTTTGGACCATATACAAGCGCAGGCGCTGTAAAAGATGTGATTGAGCTTGTGAGAAAGCTTTATATGGTACGCTCCTGTAATCGTGTGCTTCCCAGAGACTGTAAAAAGGACAGACCGTGTCTTTATTACCATATGAACCAGTGTACAGCTCCCTGTCAGGGAAATGTGCCAAAGGAGGAGTACCGGAAAAACATTGACCAGGTTCTTAAATTTTTAAATGGAAATTTTCAGGATACGATTGCGGATTTAACAGAGAAAATGCAGAAAGCCTCAGAGGAAATGCGGTTTGAGGATGCGATGGGCTATCGGGACTTAATAAGGAGTATACAGAAAATAGGGGAACGTCAGAAAATTACTTCCTATGGGGAAGAAAATAAAGATATCATTGCGGCTTCTATGGATGACAGTGAGGATTTAAGAGAGCAGGATGCGGTCGTGCAGGTGTTTTTTATTCGCGGAGGAAAGCTAATTGGAAGAGAGCACTTTTTTCTGCGCGTTGCCAGAGGAGATACAAGGGCACAGGTTCTTTCCAGTTTTATGAAGCAGTTTTACGCAGGAACGCCTTTTATACCGGGAGAGATTGTACTACAGAGAGAGATAGAGGACAAAGAACTTATTGAGGAATGGCTGACTGCCAGAAGGGGGCAGAATGTGCATATTCATGTTCCGAAAAAAGGAACGAAAGAGAAGTTGGTGGAGCTTGCGGAAGAAAATGCCAGAATGGTTCTGGAAAAGGACAGAGAGCGCATTAAGCGGGAAGAAGGAAGGACAATTGGGGCGGTAAAAGAAATCGAGAGCTGGCTGGGCCTTTCAGGTCTTTCACGTATGGAAGCTTTTGATATTTCCAATATCAGCGGATTTGAGTCTGTCGGTTCTATGGTTGTCTATGAAAAAGGAAAGCCGAAAAAAAGCGATTACAGAAAATTTAAGATTAAGTGGGTACAGGGCGCGAATGATTATGCAAGCATGGAGGAAGTGCTCACAAGAAGATTTACTCATGAAAGTACAGGAGAGTTCGACAGCTTTTCCAGGCTTCCGGATCTTATTTTGATGGATGGTGGAAGAGGACAGGTAAATATTGCACTGAAAGTTCTGGACAAGCTTGGGATTTCTCTTCCTGTATGCGGAATGGTAAAAGATGACCATCACAGGACAAGAGGTCTATACTATAATAATGTGGAAATACCGGTTGACACTTCGAGTGAAGGTTTTCGGCTTATTACAAGAATCCAGGATGAGGCACATCGTTTTGCAATCGAATACCATCGCTCCCTTCGAAGCAAAGGACAGGTGCATTCTGTTCTTGATGATATTCCGGGAATCGGGGAGACGAGAAGAAAGGCTTTGATGCGAAAATTTAAATCTCTGGAACAGATTCGTGATGCCTCGCTTGAGGAACTGATCCATACGGAGAGCATGAATGCAGCAAGTGCGGAAAAGGTCTATGAATTTTTTCATGGAAAAGAAGAAATGGAAAAGGGAAAGCGTTGAAGTGAACAGGGATTCATGATACAATATTGACATATCAGAAGAGAAATGAGGAGACGACATATGAAAGGTGTGCAGTTGACAAAGATGGCTCAGGAACTGGAGCTTACAAATTTAACACCAGAGCTTGATCTGTCTGAAATTCTTATTAAAACAGCGGAAATCAATCGTCCGGCGCTGCAGCTTACCGGATATCTGGAGCATTTTGCAAATGAGCGTGTACAGATTATCGGATATGTAGAATTTACGTACCTGATGCAGTTAAGTGATGCGGAACGGCTTTTCAAATATGAGCGGTTTATTTCCAGCAAAATTCCCTGTGTGATTTTCAGTACAATGACAAGACCGTCACAGGATATGATAGACCTGGCATTGAAATATAAGGTTCCGATTTTTGTTACGGACAGAACAACATCCAGCTTTATGGCTGAGATTATCCGCTGGCTGGGTGTTCAGCTTGCACCTTGTATTTCTATTCACGGCGTTCTTGTAGATGTATACGGGGAAGGTGTATTGATTACAGGAGAGAGCGGAATCGGAAAAAGTGAGGCAGCTCTGGAGCTGATTAAAAGAGGGCACCGCCTTGTAAGTGATGATGTAGTAGAACTTCGAAAAGTCAGCGATGTGACGCTGGTAGGTTCTGCACCGGATATTACAAGACATTTTATTGAGCTGCGCGGTATTGGCATCATTGATGTAAAAACATTATTTGGTGTGGAAAGTGTAAAAGATACCCAGTCCGTAGATCTTGTAATTAAACTGGAAGAGTGGGATAAGGATAAGGAATATGACCGTCTTGGACTTCAGGAGGAGTATACAGAGTATCTCGGAAACAAGATTGTCTGCCATTCTCTGCCTATCCGTCCGGGTCGTAACCTTGCCATTATTGTAGAGTCTGCTGCTGTCAACCACAGACAGAAGAAGATGGGATATAATGCGGCGGAAGAACTGTATAAGCGTGTACAGGCAAATATTGCGAAAAAACGCGGAAATTAATTAAGTGCGACAAGAAGAGACATAAGAAAGGGAAGAAATCATGGGTTTATATTGTTTTGGTATTGATGTAGGGGGAACAACTGTAAAATGCGGGCTTTTTAAGACGGATGGGACACTTGTGGAGAAATGGGAAATTCCTACAAGAACAGAAAATAACGGTTCTGAAATTGTACCTGATGTTGCGAAAACAATCGAAGAGAAGCTGGCAGAAAAAAATATTTCCAAAGAAGAGGTAGATGGAATTGGTATTGGAGTTCCCGGTCCTGTTAATGCAGAGGGAGATGTAATTGCAGCAGTTAATCTTTTCTGGGGATATAAAAAACTTTCAAAAGAACTGAATGAGCTGACAGGACTTACTGTAAAAGTGGGAAATGACGCTAATGTAGCAGCCCTTGGAGAAGCATGGAAAGGTGCAGCAGCTGGTGCGAAAAACGTGATTCTTGTCACACTTGGGACAGGTGTGGGCGGTGGAATTATCGTAGACGGAAAAATTGTTGCCGGTCATCACGGAGCAGGCGGAGAAATCGGTCACGCAAATGTAATGCACGATGAGACAGAAACCTGCAATTGTGGAAATAAAGGATGTCTGGAGCAGTATACTTCTGCGACAGGAATCGTACGCCTTGCAAAACAGGCACTGGCATCCTCAGAAGAGCCGAGTGTTTTACGAGAGGAAAAAGAACTGTCTGCAAAAGCTGTTTTGGACGGATACAAAAGCGGAGATGCTCTTTCGGTACGTGTAATGGATAAGGTAGGAGAAATTCTGGGAGGAGCTCTTGCTATGTTTACTGCAGTAGTAGATCCAGAGACAATTGTTATCGGCGGAGGCGTTTCCAAAGCAGGTCAGCCGCTTGTTGATTGTATTGCTTCTCATTACAAAAAATATGCCTTTTCTGCTTGCAGGGAAACTCCGATTGTCATTGCAAATCTTGGCAATGATGCGGGAATTTACGGAGCAGCCAAAATGGTACTTTAAAAGAAATGTACCTTTTTATATCATAAAAAATACAGCCACAATTTTGTGGCTGTATTTTTTTGATATTAGTTTAGTCGTAATAAATGATGTCGTCATCACCACCGGAGTTTTCACCGGAACCGTCATCTCCGCCTGAATTCTCACCGGAACCATCGCCGCCGCCCTGGTTTTCGCCGGAGCCATCGTCGCCACCCGGGTATTCGCCAGAGCCGTCGTCGCCGCCTGGATTTTCGCCGGAACCATCGCCGCCGCCCTGGTTTTCACCATTACCGTCGGGATTTTCCGGATTTGGCATCTCACCTTCCGGCGTTGGAGTTACCTCATATTCGATGAATTCCTCTTCCGGCGGTTCATAGAAGTGCTGATCGCAGTATTCGGTTGGAAGAGTTCCCACATCAAAGTATTCCGTGATAACAGGACAGCCTGCTCTTGGAAGAAGTCCTGTTTCTTCGCAGATACTTGTATTTTCTACACTTGCGGGCTGTTCAAATTCCTTGTATTCCAGTCCTTCGTGAATACGGCTCATAACCTTGCGCCATAAGTTTTTGTGGAAATTTCTTGCGTCTTCCGGAAGTTTTTCATTGTTGTCAAAACCGGACCATACGGCACAGGTGTAGTATGGTGTGTACCCTACAAACCAGAGATCATTGTAATCGTCGGTTGTACCTGTTTTACCTGCAACCGGCATATTATCAAGCTGGCAGGCTCTACCAGTACCATTCTGAACGACATCTTCCATAGCGTTTGTAAGAAGCCATGCTGTGCTTTCTTTAATAACAGAGCGCTCTGCGGAAGTGTTATCAATGAGTACGTTTCCGTTGTGGTCGAGAATCTGTGTGTAATAAATCGGTTTAATATAATTTCCTTTGTTCGCAATAGAAGCGTAGGCTGCACAGAGCTCTACGTTTGTAACACCGCTTGTAATACCACCCAGAGCAGTAGAAAGATTGGCGTCTGTGTAGATATTACCGTTTTCGTCTGCCTCACCGTGGGCAAGTGTTGTAAATCCAAAGTTATCAAGATATTTCAGTCCGAGTTCTGGAGTCACATCTTCAAGACACTGAACTGCAACTGTGTTGATGGAGCTTCTGATTGCCTGACGGATTGTCATCCAGCTGTCGCTGTATGTTCGTGAGTAGTTATTTACCGGAGAGCCGTCAGGATAAAAGATTTCTTTGTCTTCGTATGTGGTTGCCAGTGACATTCCCATTTCGTTTAATGCAGGAGCATATGTGGAAACAATTTTGAAAGTAGAACCGGGCTGACGTGTTGTGTCGGTTGCACGGTTCAGGGTAAGGCTTGCTGTTTTCTCACCACGGCCTCCGATAATCGCTTTTACATATCCTGTATGCTGGTCGATGACGCTCATGGAAGACTGCGGCTGCGGTGCAAAATTCACACGCTCTGCAACAACCTTGCTTCCGTCAGCAAGAATACTTGCTTTATAGCGATCTACATAAGTCTGTCCTTCTTCCTGGGAAGCAAATAAAAGATCAAATTCCGGATCTTCATTCTGGAAAAACAGTTTCAGCATTTCTTTGCTGTAATTGACTTCATTTCCCTCAGGATTGGTTACAGTCAGTGCGTAATCAAGAGCGTACTGTGTGTTTGCCGGATAGTTTTCCGGGTTGGAATATTCTTCATCAAGAATCTTCTGAATATTCGGATCCTGTGTCGTCATGATTTTCAGACCGCCGCTGTACAGAAGATTTCGAGCCTGTGCTTTTGTATACCCCTTAATATTCATCAGATCATTAATAATCTGGTCTGTAAGTTCGTCTTCAAAGTAAGTATATACTTTGTTGCGGCTGCTGGAGGTTTCTGCCTGAGCCGCCTGAATACGGGAATACACATCGTCGTTTAAGGCTTCTTCATATTTTGCCTGATCAATATATCCCTGCTCCAGCATATGCTGAAGAACTTCTTTTCTTCGTTTGGCATTATCCTTTGGATTTTCGATAGGATTAAATTTGCTTGGGTTCTGTGTGATTCCTGCAAGAGTAGCGCACTCGGAAAGATTAAGATCCCATACGTCCTTATTAAAATACTGGCGGGCTGCTGCCTGTACGCCGTAAGCGCCTGCGCCCAGGTTAATGGTATTTAAGTAATTCTCAAGGATTACATTTTTGTCGCCTATTTTTTCTTCTACCTGAATGGCAAGGTACTGCTCCTGGAACTTTCGGGTGAATTTTTCAATCCAGGTAGATTCGCTTGTCCAGGTTGTAAAAACATTGTTTTTCAGGAGCTGCTGCGTAATAGTACTGGCTCCCTCTGAAATATTTCCAGATGTAATTGCTTTCACACCGGCACGAAGAATACCTCTGACGTCAATTCCGTTATGCTCGTAAAATCGTTCGTCCTCTATTGCGACAACTGCGTGCTGCAAATCTTCAGGAATCTGTTCGATGGATACCGGAAGGCGGTTTGAGTCCGGAGCTGCCAGTTTTCGAAGCTGATTGCCGTGGTCATCATAAAGAAATGACGCGTAGCCCAACGGCATAATGTCTATGTCATCTACATCTGGCGCATTGTCAATGACTCCCTTAAAAGAGCCGATACCGAGACACGCCCCCATTATACATATGGCAATGAGAGAGATGAACAGCACCCGGATAAAAGAAACGTGCGCTCTTTTTCCCATCATTGAGGTGCGGGAAATCAGAGAATTTCGTTTCTTCGAGGTGGCTTTTTTTCCGTAATTCATGATATTCCTCCTTTATAATCCGTTTTATTATACCAAATTCGCATACGTAAATAAACCCTTAAATAAAAAGTTCATAAATATTTATAATTATTATCATAAACAAAAACAGAAAGAAAATGTAAGAAATACAGGGAAGGGTAGCAGTTTTGGAAAATTCGTGATAGACTGAAGAAAGAAATCAGGGAAAATCGGGAGGAAAAGAATGCTTTTACAATATAAGACCGTTTATCAGGGCGGAGAGGGAGAAATTACAGAAAAAAAATCAAGATTTATTGCAACGGTGCGTCCTGTAAAGACAGAAGAGGAAGCACTTGCATTTCTGGAAGAAATGAAGAAAAAATACTGGGATGCAAGACATAACTGCTATGTGTATTCTGTTGGAAAAAACAGAGAGTATACAAGATGCAGCGATGATGGAGAACCTTCCGGGACAGCAGGACGGCCCATGCTTGATGTGATTCTGGGAGAAGATATATACGATGTGGCAGTTGTGGTAACAAGATATTTCGGAGGCGTGCTTCTTGGAACTGGAGGGCTTGTGCGTGCGTATTCAAAAGCAGTGCAGGAGGGACTTAGAAACAGCACAGTCATAGAAAAGAAATACGGATATTCCCTTTCGGTTACAACGGATTATACAGGAATCGGAAAACTCCAGTATATTGCAGGTGAAAGAGGGCTTCCTATTCTGGATTCCGAATATACAGATAAGGTTGTTCTGCATCTTATGGTTCCATCTGAGGAGAGAGAAGCAGTGGAAAAGGAAATTACAGAAGGGTTGAATGGACGGGTAAAAATACAGAAAGAAAAAGAACTTTACTTCGCCTCCATAGAAGGAGAAGTAAAGCTCTTTGAAAGCTGAAATTACATTTTTTCCGGTTCTGGATAAGTAACGCCAAGTGTATCAACAGTCATGGATTTGATTTTCTGCTCGTCAAGAGGACGGTCGCTGTAATCGGTGTCCTCCTCTGCGATGCGGTTTACAACGTCCATGCCTTCTGTGATTTTGCCGAAGGCAGCGTAAGCTCCGTCAAGATGCGGAGAAGTTTTATGCATAATAAAGAACTGGCTTCCTGCAGAGTCTGGGTGCATAGCTCTCGCCATAGAGAGAACGCCTTCCGTATGTTTTAAATCATTTGCAAAGCCGTTCTGTGCAAATTCGCCTTTGATTGTATATCCGGGACCGCCCATGCCGTTTCCGTTAGGGCAGCCGCCCTGAATCATAAATCCGTTGATGACACGGTGGAAAATAAGACCGTCATAGAAGCCCTTGTTTACAAGGCTGATAAAGTTATTTACTGTATTCGGGGCGATTTCCGGATATAATTCTGCTTTCATGACATCGCCGTTTTCCATAGTAATAGTAAGAATTGGATTTGCCATAGTATAGATTCTCCTTTTTAAAAAGTATTGTATTTCCCTGTTCGCTCTATTATAATATGCAGAGAACAATTCTGCAAGAAAAAGGTGAAAACATGGTTATAGAGACAAGAAGCCCGGAGGAAACTTTCGCTCTGGGAAAAAAAATAGGAGAAATGGCGCGTCCGGGAGAGATTTATACACTCACAGGAGATCTGGGCGTGGGAAAAACAGTATTTACGCAGGGAGTGGCAGCAGGGCTTGGGATTACAGAGCCTGTCAGCAGCCCTACATTTACGATTATTCAGGAGTATGACAGCGGACGTCTTCCATTTTATCATTTTGATGTGTATCGTATTGGTGACATAGAGGAAATGGATGAAATCGGATATGACGATTACTTTTTCGGACAGGGGATCTGTCTCATTGAATGGGCAAATCTTATAGAAGAGATTCTTCCGGAAAACCGTAGGGAGATTGTAATAGAAAAAGACCTGGAAAAGGGATTTGATTATAGAAGAATTACGATTACAGGAGGAAAAGATGAAGATTTTAGGAATTGACAGTTCAGGGATTGTAGCTTCTGTTGCAGTGACAGAGGGAGAAACTCTCCTTGCAGAGTATACCGTAAATTATAAAAAAACACATTCGCAGACCCTTCTTCCCATGCTGGATGAGGTGGCAAAAATGACAGAGCTTGATCTTGACACCATTGATGCCATTGCAGTGGCTGCAGGCCCTGGCTCTTTTACGGGACTTCGTATTGGTTCTGCAACGGCAAAGGGACTTGGACTTGCCCTTAAAAAACCTCTGATTCCTGTTCCCACAGCAGATGCCCTTGCGTATAATCTTTACGATGTAAAAGGACTTATCTGCCCGATTATGGACGCAAGAAGAAATCAGGTATACACAGGAATTTATCGTTTTGAAAATCATAAGCTTACCATTGTGAAAGAACAGTTTGCCTCAGGAATACTTGAGCTTTTAGAAGAATTAAACAGTTTCGGGGAAGAAGTTACTTTCCTGGGGGATGGGGTTCCTGTATTTTGTGAGAAGATCAAAGAGCATTTGAAAGTACCGTATTCTTTTGCTCCGGCGCACGTGAACAGACAGAGAGCAGCCGCAGTGGCTGCCCTTGGAGAAGTTTATTATAAAGAGGGAAAAGCACAGAGCGCTATGGAGCACACACCGGATTATCTTCGTGTTTCTCAGGCGGAGAGGGAGAGAGAAGAGCGGCTCAAAAAGGAGAACGCGTTATGATTTTACGGGAGATGCTTGTGGAGGATCTTGACCAGGTAATGGAAATTGAGCAGGACTTATTTCATGTGCCGTGGACGAAGGAAGGATTTTTTACATTTCTTACAAAGGAAAATGCCATGTTTCTTGTTGTGGAGGAGCGTGGCAGAATTCTCGGGTACTGCGGTCTTCTCATGGTTCTTGACGAGGGAGACATTACAAATGTGGCAGTCAGAAGAGACAGACAGAGAGAGGGAATCGGCCATTTCCTTATGGCGAGTCTGATTCGTCTTGCCGGGGAGCAGGGTATAAACACCATTCATTTGGAGGTCCGTGCAGGAAATGAAACGGCTGTCCGCCTTTATGAGCGTATGGGATTTACAAGAGACGGAATCCGAAAAGGTTACTACGAAAGGCCTGTGGAGGATGCCATTCTTATGACCAGGCATGAGAAGCAGGGAAACAATGCCTGATCCTGCAAGATAGAAAAAGGCAAGACAACTGCACATACAGCCAAAAACTTTACCGGGCGCATGGAAGGACAAGGTGACTTCATGCGTCCCTTTTTTCAGGGGAAAACCTACAAATGTCTGATTGACGGTTTCCGGTTTTGTTTTTTTACCGTCTACATACGCATGGTATCCCCGTGACATAGGAAGAGAGGTGACAAAATATCCATCTTCTTCCATAGTAATTGTTCCGTGAAGCAGTTCTTTTCCTTCAGTGGGAAAAGGGATAAAGGACGTAATCGCTTGTTTCTGAAAGGAAGAAACAGGAAAACGCCAGGATTTCACATTTCCAATTTTATAATTTCCCTCTGAAAAAGAAAGAGAAAGTTCTTTGAGGGGCGTATTTTGTGAAATCATATAAGTAAACAGGGTGTTGCGGTTGGGATAAGGTGCAGTGCTCCCCGAAAGACGGTTTCTTACGCCGTTAATCGTAATATCTATATCCGTTCTTCCGCTGTATCTGACATCAAAAGAGAGAATTAGAACTTCATTTTCCAGAGGAACAGGGAGTTCTTTTTTTGTATTAAACGCTTTTGAAGAAGGACGGGCAAAAAAATCATCAGGAAGGGCATAGGAAACGGCATCGGAAGAAAAAGCGTCTGCATCTGTGCGGATGTTTCCGTCGTTGTCCGGTACGATGGTTCCTGATGTAAGAGCGGAAAGCGTGTGGGGGAAAGAAAGGTTTTCAAAGGTTTTTTGGGAAATCAGAGAGGTACTTCCATAGGCTAGAGGAAGTACGTTTTTATTTTCTGCGAGAAGAGTGCCATTTTTTTCCTTCAATACCGTGTATCCTGCAGGGAGCTTGTCTTTTGTTGTTTGAATATAGCGCACACCCATTAAATATTCCTGGAAGGGATTGGGATTTCCATTTATGGAAACCCGGTTTCTGACGCTGATGGGGGTGTTTAAGGTGTCGTAAACAAAGCGGTTATAACTGCTGTTTGATACGGAAGAATACATGGTGCTTTTTTTCTGATTTCCGGAATACACAAAGTTTGTATTGGAAAGAGGCGATTCCAGAATATCAAAGCGGCTGTTTGTGTGCCGGCAAAGAGACAAGATTTCCTCTTCTGTGAAGGCGGCGCAGGATTTTTCCGGGAAGCTTTCTTTTTCGGAACCTTTAAGGAAAAGCAGAACAGGGGCAGCAAGAATCAGGCAGCTCCAAAGGCCTATGCGTCTGTAAGAAAGACCTTTCCTGTGGAAAAAACTTCCGGAAGTGGCAAATACCAGAAGAAGAATGGCATCAAGAAAGGTAAAACCTGTGTTTTTGGAAGGGCAGAAAACAGCCTGAACAAAAACAGGAATCATACAGATCAGACAGAGAGGGAGATTGTGAGTCAGTCGGTTTTCCCATAAGTCCATCAGAACTTTCGCTGTGAGAAATAAAAGGATCGGAAAAAAAGGAATCAGGCTTTTGGGGCGGACATAAAGAGTTCCGTTTAAAATCCAGTAAAAAATATGGAAGAACAGAAAACAGAAAAGAATAACAGCCGGTTTTCGTGTTTCTTTTTTTCTTATGGAGAGAAAGAGGGCATAAAGACAAATTAAGGTGAGACCGCAGCCGTAGGGGCTGTACAAAAGGCTGTCAAGGGTTGGGTTGGCGGCCAGGATTTCCAGAAGGGAACTTCCTTTTACGTCCTTTTTATTTTCCAGAATAACAAGTCCGGTAGGCAGCAGGAAAAACATGGCGCATAAAACGGGAAGCGCTGCGGAAAAAAGATAGCGAAACCACAGAGAAAATTTCGATCCCTGTTTTTCAGTGAAAAACATATAGTATAGAGTACATGCTGTGAAACAGGCAGGAAAAAAATAAAAACTGTGAAGAATGATAAAGAAAAAAGACAGAGAAACTCCAAAATGTGGCAGAAAAAGAGGACGGTTTCTTTCTTTTCCAAGATTATCCAGGCAGAGAAAGGAAAGGAGTAAAAATGGCAGATAATTTACAAACATAAGCTGCCTGTGGGCCTGAAAAAGGCAGTTCGCGCTGACGTAGAGAATCCCTGCTGTAAAAGCGGCGGCATTTGAAATCTTCTTTTTTATGAGCCAGAAATAAAAAAGTCCTGCTCCAAGAAGAATTTCGAATATGGCATATCCTTGAACAAGAGTTTCTGTGGAAACCCAAGGAAGAAAATATCCGAGGAAGACGTCGGGGCGGAAAAAGCCGTAGTAAGCCAGAGTATAAAAATTTGTGCCGCCTCCAAGTTCTGTAAAGTCGGGGAACCATTTTCCTGAGACGAAAAACTGCTTTCTCATAGCATCTGCAATATTTACGTGCTGACAATACCAGTCTGTTTCTGAGCCGAAAAGATGCCCCTTTGGTACAATGAGCCATGTGAGAAGCAGGGCGGCAGATAAAATAAGTATAAGATGCAAAAAATTGATTTTTGTAAATTTCTTTTTAATATTCATACGTATGTTCTCCTTGTGTTTTTATCTTATAAAAAGGATAGCCGGAAAATCTTAAAATAATCCCTGTTAAATCTTAAGAATTCTGAAGAACAGAGAAAGAATTGTGGGAAATGTGGTAAAATAAGGCGCAGAGAAAAGGAGAGTGGGAAATGAGCAGGGTTTTAATTGTAGATGATAATGGAGAAATACGGGAAGTCATTACGATTCTTCTGGAAGGGGAAGGATTTGAGACGGAAGAGGCTGCTTCCGGGGAGGAGGCATTAAGAAAAGTAAAAGAAGGCGTGTTTGATCTGATTCTTCTGGATGTGATGATGCCCGGGCTGAACGGATACCAGACGTGTGTGGAAATCAGGAAAACAACAAATGCGCCGATTTTATTTTTAAGCGCAAGAAGTCAGGTGGAGGATAAGACGATGGGATTTTTAAGCGGAGGGGACGATTATCTTCCGAAACCTTTTTCTTATCAGGAGCTGCTTGGACGGGTAAAGGCGCTTCTTCGAAGATACCAGGTGTATCAGGGAAAGGGGGAAGAAATTGGTGATGCAGTATTGCGTGCAGGGAAGGTGGAGCTGAATGAAAAGACAGGCATTGTAAAATGCGGAGGAGAGGAAATTTCTCTTACGGATACGGAATTTGCGATTCTGTGTCTTCTTTTAAAGAACAGACGCCAGATTTTTTCTGCAGAGAGGCTGTATGAAGCCGTGTGGCAGGAGCCTTACTATTACGGAGCGTCCAATATCGTGATGGTGCATATAAGAAATCTCAGGGGAAAAATTGAGGAAGATGCACACAATCCGCAGATTATCCGGACCGTATGGGGCAGGGGGTATCGATGTGACTGAGAGGAGTAAAGAAAAAAGGATAACAGGTTCTGTGGTTGTGAGAATGCTTGAGATTCTCATACTTTCGGCTGCTGTATCCATCGGCTGTCTTTGCTTTTTTTATCTGAATCGTTTTCGGGTTCAGGAATTTTTAATGTATCACACAGAGATTTTAAGCAATGAAAGAGACGAGTTTATTCAATGGATGAACAGTCAGTCGAGAAATTATAAAATGTATCCCACGGGAAAAGAGGTGGATGAGGCAGACAGAGAAATGCTGGATCAGGAATATCTTCCTTTTTTATTTGCGCATCGTGACCCGTATGCCAGTTTCTGGATCTATAATGACGAGACGGGAAGATATGTGACCGGATACGTAGCAGATGTACTGGCAGATAAGCCCTGGCTGCTTGGCAGCAGTTTTTTGGAAGATCAGGCGGAGCGGGTTGAGACGAGGCTTCTTTTTCAGGACGGAACTGCCACGCTTATTGTGGAGAGTTACCGTGTCCTTCGAATATTTTCCTGGTACATGGGAGGAGCTGTTTTATTCAGTCTTCTTCTTTTTCTTCTTCCTGTCATTATATATATATACAGAAGGATGAAGTATCTGAAAAAGATACGGCAGCAGGCATTGGAAATGGCGGGAGGAAATTTGGAGTGTCCCATTAAGGTAGCGGGAAATGATGAAATATCTTCTCTTGCTCAGGAACTGGATTATCTCCGATGTGCCTTAAAAGAGCAGATAGAAGAAGAGAGGAAAAGCTATCAGGCAAACAGAGAGCTGATACGGGCTGTATCCCACGATCTTCGGACACCGCTTACTACACTTTATGGTTATCTTGAAATTTTAAACAAGGGGCTTGGAAAACCGGAGCAGCGTGGAATGTATCTGAAACGGTGTCTTGACAAGACAGAGGAAATTCGAAATATGTCAGATAGAATGTTTGAGTATACGCTTGTATTCGAAGGTACGGAAGAGGTAGAAAAGCAGGAGCTTTTTTTGGCTGTTTTGTGGAAAGAATTTGAAAATGGTGCAAAAGAGCTTGAAGACGAAGGGTTTATTGTGGAAATCAAGGAAAGAACAAGATGGAAGCCGGAAGAAATTATATTTCAGGGAAATCCTTTTCTTTTAAAACGTCTGTGGGATAATTTGTTTTCTAATATAAGGCGTTATGCTGATAAGACAGAGCCTGTATCTATAGAAGTGATGGCGAATCATGGGAAAACGGGAATAATCATAAAAAACAGAATAATGAAAAATCGGGAAGCGGCAGGAAGCGGTGTCGGCTTGAAAAGTGCCAGGTGCATTGCGCAGATTCATCAGTGGAGCCTTACATGGGAAGAGGAAGACGGTGTTTTTTCTGTTGTTCTCTTGTTTTAGAGGAATAAGTGTGATAAACTTTGCCACAGGACAAGGAGGAAAATTATGTTAGATGTTTGTCTTGTTGGAACCGGAGGAATGATGCCGCTGCCCAGAAGATGGCTGACAGCGCTTATGACCCGGTATAATGGAAGCAGTCTTTTGATTGACTGCGGAGAGGGAACACAGGTTGCAATAAAAGAAAAAGGATGGAGCTTTAAACCAATTGATGTGATTTGTTTTACACATTATCACGGTGACCATATCAGCGGTCTTCCGGGGCTTCTTCTGACAATGGGAAATGCAGATCGTACAGAACCTCTTACGCTTGTGGGACCAAAAGGACTGGAGAGGGTAGTAAATGCGCTGCGTATCATCGCACCGGAACTGCCTTTCGAAATAAAGTTTATTGAAATCAGCGGACCGGAACAGGTTTTGGAATTAAACGGATACCGGATTACGGCTTTTCGCGTCAACCATAATGTATTGTGCTATGGATATACCCTTGAGATTCTCCGTCAGGGAAAATTTTCACCGGAGCGGGCAAAGGAACAGGGAATTCCTCTCAAATACTGGAACCCCCTGCAAAAAGGACAGGTAATAGAGGAAGACGGAATTACTTACACACCGGAAATGGTTTTGGGACCGGACAGAAAAGGAATCAAACTTACGTATACAACGGATACGCGCCCTACAGAATCTATTTTGCGAAATGCAAAGGAATCCGATCTTTTTATCTGTGAAGGTATGTACGGGGAAGAGGATAAAATCGAGAAGGCAAAAGGCTACAAGCATATGACCTTTAAGGAAGCTGCCGTTCTTGCAAGAGAGGCAGAGGTTGGAGAAATGTGGCTCACTCATTACAGTCCTTCTCTTGTGCGGCCGGAGGAATATATGGACAGGGTACGGGCCATTTTCCCAAACGCGTATCCGGGTAAAGATGGAAAAAGTGTAGAACTGAATTTTGAAGAGGAATAAGAATATGAAAGATACATTAATTCTTGCCATTGAAAGCTCCTGTGATGAAACAGCAGCTTCTGTTGTGAAGAACGGCAGAACCATTTTATCAAATGTAATTTCTTCTCAGATAGAGCTTCACAAATTATATGGAGGAGTAGTTCCGGAAATTGCATCCCGGAAGCACATAGAAAAAATTAATCAGGTCATAGAAGAGGCGCTGAAAGAGGCGGATGTAACTTTAGATGATCTGGATGCGATTGGCGTTACTTATGGTCCGGGGCTTGTAGGCGCTCTTCTTGTGGGTGTGGCAGAGGCGAAGGCAATTGCGTATGCAAAAAAACTTCCTCTTGTAGGCGTACATCATATAGAAGGTCATGTTTCAGCAAACTATATTGAACATCCGGATCTGGAACCGCCGTTTCTCTGCCTCATTGTATCAGGCGGTCACACGCACCTTGTGATTGTAAAAGAATATGGAGAATTTGAAATTCTGGGCAGAACAAGAGATGATGCAGCGGGTGAGGCCTTTGATAAGGTGGCAAGAGCCATAGGACTTGGCTATCCTGGCGGACCTAAAATTGACAAGCTTTCCAAAGAGGGAAATCCTCATGCGATTGAGTTTCCGAGAGCAAAAATCGAGGGAAGTCCTTATGACTTCAGCTTCAGCGGCGTAAAATCAGCAGTTTTAAATTATCTGAATAATGCATGTATGAAAGGGGAAGAAGTGAACAGGGCAGACATTGCAGCTTCTTTTCAGAATGCAGTGGTAGAAGTTCTTGTAGAACATACTATGCAGGCGGCCAAGGACTATCATATGGATAAGATTGCCATAGCCGGTGGTGTTGCCTCAAATGGAACGCTTCGCGCGGCAATGGAAAAGGCGTGTGAGGAAAACGGGTATAAGTTTTACAGACCGTCCCCCATTTTCTGTACAGACAATGCAGCGATGATCGGAGTAGCTGCTTACTATGAGTACAAAAAAGGTGTGCGGCATGGCTGGGACTTAAATGCAGTTCCCAATTTAAAACTGGGGGAGCGGTAATAGAAAATGGAGAAAAGCACGACAGCGTATACAGCGATTGTACTGGCAGCAGGCAAAGGTACAAGGATGAACAGCAAAATACAGAAACAGTTTCTGGAAGTAGAGGGGAAGCCTGTTATTTATTATTCTCTTAAATGTTTCCAGGAGAGCCTTCTTATCCGTGACATAATTCTTGTGACGGGAGAGGAATCTCTTTCATATTGTAAAGAGGAAATTGTAAAAAGATTTGGTTTTTCAAAAGTGAAAAAGGTAACAGCGGGAGGAAAAGAGCGTTATGATTCTGTATACGCAGGACTCTGTGCCTGTGACAATACAGATTATGTTCTGATTCATGATGGAGCCCGCCCTTTTGTTACAGAAGAGATGCTGGAACGGACATGCCTTTCTGTAAAAGAAACCGGTGCCTGTGTAGTTGGTATGCCTGCAAAAGATACAATTAAGATAAGCGACAGGAATAAGATGGTGGAATCTACGCCAGCCAGAGAGAAGGTATGGTTGGTGCAGACTCCACAGGCTTTTCGATATTCGTTGATAAAAGAGTCCTACGAAAGCATCCGGTGTAAGGACATGAGTGGAATTACAGATGACGCTATGATCGTGGAGCAGGAGAGGGGTGTAAAAGTGGCTCTTGTACATGGAAGCTATGAAAATCTTAAGATTACAACACCGGAAGATCTGATCATAGCAGAAGCTTTTTTGCGCTGTGGAATTGTAAAAAACAAATAAAAGAAAAAAATTGAAAAAATGCAAAATTTGTCTTGACATGGAGAGAGATTGATGATAGACTATCACTTGCGCTGATACAGAAAGCGAAAGAAAAAAGGCGAAGAGCCGTGCTTTGGAGAGGTATCGAAGTGGTCATAACGAGGCGGTCTTG